>JBDRGH010000450.1:0-2477 GCA_043818015.1 Pseudomonadota bacterium | reverse complement strand
ACATCTTCGTTCTTTATTTACTATAATCTTAAGTATTCAAAAAAAAGCTAGTTTCTAACACTACGCCTTGAAGAATGGGGACGTCTCCCACTGTTTTTACCTGTTTATTCATATTGCGTTATGGTAACACAGTGTGCATATTTTCTGGTTAGAAGTAAAGCGCAATGTGCACTCCTTGTTTATGTAACCTCTTGTAAATAAATATGTAATGAGCGTGGGAGACGTCCCCATTATAGGGCCAGCGCGTTTTTACAGCGCCTGCCTCACCTCTTCCACAGCCCTTCTGTAGTTCTTTAAGTCTGTAGTGTGGCTCTTTAGGTCCAGTCTCCTTCTTAAGGCCTCTGGGTCTATGCCTCGTGCCTTATCACCAAGTATCCTTAAGGCGGCCTGTATGGCCTTTGGTTCGCCGCTTAAGAGACCTCTAATGATCAGGGCTATGTTGATTATCTCTTTGTAGTAGTCGTCTCCGCCTATATAAGTTATCTTGTCGATCTCGCCTATACCCCGGAAGTTCTTCTTTATGTAGTCTCTGGTCTTTTGGGCGGCGTTATCCTCTGTTATGCCGTCTATCTCATTGAGAGATATTATGTGCTCAGGCCTGTAGAGTGAGTCCAGGGATACGCCCAGGTTCTCTTGCAGGGCTCTGTCTAATGACTCTATATAGGTAGCCTTGTCTACATCCTCTGTTATTACCAGGAAGTTCTCTTCTTTATTCTGGGCCAGCTTATCCAGGCCGTATTGTCTCATAGACTCTGTCATGTTCTCAAGAGTTGGTGAGGCTGTTACGGTGTAGCCTGTTATGTCAAGGGTCCTAAAGTCTATGGGTTCTAGTGTGTCAAAGAGTGACCTTACTGATGTTATTAGGTATTTTAATGTATCCTTTGGTAAGTCCTTATTGCTTATTATGTTATGTATATAGGCATCTGGTCTTCTATCCTCTATGGCTTCTACTACTTCTGCTATTACATCTTCTAATGCCTTTAGGTCTTCTAGGGTAGGTTTATCCTCTATATCCTTACCAACTGACCTAAGGAGAGTCCTTATGTTACGCCTTACCTGGTCTATGTTGAGTATATTGAGATCGTCTGTATCTATTACTATACCTATATCAGCCTTTTCTCGGCCTACTACCATCTGTGTCTCTTTTTGGGCGGTGAGAGGGTCTTTGGATACATCGGGTACGAATATAAGTTCTGTCTTATCTCCCACTGATTGCTTTAGCTTTGCCTTCATTGTGGCCGGCACCGCCTCCTCTGTCGCTATTACTACTTTGGAACCGCTTTTGTCGGTTATAACTACTTGTGACAGCACGGGTTCTGATGGTGACTGTGCAAGCTCTGCGACCGCAACGGCTGTACTTGGTGACTCTTCTAACTCATTGTATGACGGTGTGTTAGGATCGACTAAAACGGTTTCGGAATAGGTCGTCACTTCTGCTGTTGCTGTGGAGGTGGAGCCATCTTGGCGCAGCGTTTGAGCGAAACTGCTAAGGACTGATTCGACCTGTTCGCGGTCAAACGTCTCGGCATTAAGGAAAGTCGCCTTGCATGTTTCTGCATCAGCAAAACCATATCTGACCATCGTCTCATCGCCTATTATGATAGAGCCTACGGGGTAGTGTTCGGGATTTTTGTACCACAAATCACCCTTGCTGATCATCCTGCCGGTATAGTAACCGTCTTCACCCATAATCAAAGAGATGCCGTCATGGATTATTTTGACATTCAGTTCTTCCAGTCGCGCTTTTGCATCAGGCCTTCTACAGATGGCCTCATTTATCTGTACGGCATTGCCCGATTCGATCGTTATTTCAATCTCTTCATCTTGGGAGAAACCCAATTTTTCCCTTAGTATACCGACAATTTCAAAAAAGCTTTCGTTAATCTCCCAGTCTTTGACCAGTCTTTCAAAGTGTCTTGTATGCAGCTTTCCCATAAAAGGTGCGGTCCAGTAACGATATACCCGCTCAACAGGCAATTCTCCTGTAATCATTTTGTTTCTGTTTTCGCCTTTTCTCGCATTGTTGAACATCGCCAACCCTTTTATTGTTTCCGATATAAAGCTAATTCTTGAAAAGCCATTGGTTTCTTCAGACACTATTTTACGCAATGCGATTTCATGTGGTTCAAAACGACCTCCCCCAGCAGCAAGCGCAAATGTATCACTGACATCGAGATAGATCTTCGGTCTCGTGGGCAAGCTGGTCGAAGTGGCAGCGGCGGAAGCGGGTTCGGCTGGCGTGTCCCAGTTGCGGATAGCCGCTTTGGGTGTGAAGGCACGGAGTTCGCGTTCGTATTCGAAATCAGGGTCTTCGGTCATGAGGCGCGAGAGGTTTATATTGAGCTCTGGATAAATATCGGAAATGGCGTGCTGCACGCCTCTTTTGATGGCATCAAGTAAGAGCGGCTCACCACTTCCATCAGGTTCAGTCGTAAGCCCTTCGCCTATCCTTGTCGCGCCCGATCCAATAATTATAT
>JBDRGH010000449.1:0-4325 GCA_043818015.1 Pseudomonadota bacterium | reverse complement strand
TAGAGCTTTGCTCTTCTAACACGTCCTTTACGAAGAACCTCTACCTTGGCGATACCGGGCGAGTGTATAGGGAAAATCCTCTCTACCCCGATACCGTACGAGATCTTCCTTACCGTGAAAGTTGCTCTGCTTCCCCCTCCTTTCTTTCTGATCACAGTACCCTCAAAGGCCTGTATCCTTTCTTTGCTTCCTTCTACAATCTTAGAGTAAACCTTGACGGTATCTCCAGGGCGAAACTCTGGTATGTCAAGGTTCATGTGTTCTTTCTCGATAAAGTCTATAGTACCGTTCATAATTGCTCTCCAATAACGTTTTCTGTCGCTACCTTATACCTAGTAATCTGTCCAGAATTATGGCGGCTGCCGATCTAACCGATAAATGATAGTAGTCAGTATTTCCCCGAATGGGCGCCAGTACGTAGTCCGAATTTCTAATGACATCTTCAGTTATTCCCCATCCGGTCCCCAACAATAAGAGATAGGGGTTTGACTCTTGTTCGATCAGTTTCTTTAGATCTAAGTAACCAATGCTTTTCTCGAAAGGTTTTGCATCAGTAATAACCGTTTTCGGCTTCACCTTCCAATGTCTATAGATATCTTCGCAGACGTCATCTAGCGAATCAGCTATTTTAACCAGCTCCAAGGCTTCCTTTCTGTTGGGATTATACTCTGCACCGAGGCCTAATCCCCAATGTGAGAGAATCCTTTTTGCCAGTCTCTGTTGCTTTTTCAGCGGGGTCACCAAATAGTACTTAGCAATCCCGAAGGTTCTTGCGGCCCTCGCAATATCGTGAATATCTAAATTGGTCAATGCCGTAGAGACGACCCTCTTGTTCTTATCGTAGACAGGGTAGTGTACCAATGCTAAATAGAGATTTGTCCTTTTCTTTATGTTCAGGGATTCTTGCCCAAGACTCATTCTTCTTCTCTGTGAGATAGTGCCCTTATGTCTTCGTCAGATAGTTTGGCCTCTTTTAATAGATCCGGCCTTCGCTCACGGGTCCTCTTAAGGGATTGAACACGTCTCCATCTATCGATCCTCTTATGATTGCCGGAAACGAGTACCTCCGGAACCTGTGACCCCCTGTATTCCCTCGGACGAGTATACTGGGGATATTCTAATAACCAGTTGCAAAAGGACTCATCCCCTGCTGATTCGGGATTTCCTAGAACTCCAGGGATCAATCTCGCTACAGTATCGAGTAATACCAGAGCTCCGAGTTCTCCGCCGGAAAGCACGTAGTCACCGATGGAGATCTCCTCGTCAACATACTCTCTCACCCTCTCATCAATCCCCTCATACCTGCCGCAGATAATGATTAGGTGCGAGAGTTTCGACAACCGTAAGGCATATTCTTGATCAAACCTTCGCCCCTGAGGGGTCATCAAGATTACCTTTGATTCTTTAAGTGTTGACCGAACCTTTTCAATAGCCCGGATGATCGGTTCCGGTTTCATTACCATTCCCCGTCCACCACCATAGGGGTAATCATCGGCCGTGTGGTGTCTGTCTGATGTAAAGTCACGGATATTATGAACCCTTATCTCAATTAATCCCTCTTCCTGCGCTCGCTTTAAGACGCTTTCATTGAGTGGTGAGGAAAACATATTTGGAAATAAGGTAAGAATATCAAATGCTATCATCTTCAAAGAGTCCTTCGGTAGGATGAACAATCATTGTCTTACCTGAAACATCTATGGTAACTACCACCTCAGCAATTGCAGGGATTAAGTATTCCTTTTCCTTATTGCGAATGACATAGACATCATTACTTCCTGTTTCAAGGATTCTTTCAACCTCTCCTAGGAAAGTACCACTATCGGTAAATACTTTCATGCCAATGATTTCAAACCAATAGTACTCATCTTCAGGGAGAGAAGTCAACGTGCTTTTTTCGATAAGGATAGAAGCCCCGACCAGTTTTTCCGCTTCATCAATCGAGGATATGCCGCTCAACTCCACAAGCAGAAAGTTCTTGTGAGGCTCAACATGAGTAAGTTGGTATCTTTCTATGTGTCCCTTTCGATCCTTTATGGAGAGAAAATCCCGTGACGAGAAGGTCCCCGGAGATTCAGCGTAGGAAGTAACCCGCAGTCTACCCTGAATTCCGTGGGTTGTCACGATTTTCCCTATAACTAATAGTTCATCTGTCATGGGGAAGAAAAAGTCACTCAATGATCTCTAACACAGATCTCTTTCTAATCTTTGTTGAGGCAGCAGATAGGATGGTTCTCATCGCCCTAGCTGTTCTTCCTTGCTTCCCAATAACTTTTCCAAGATCCTCTTTCGCCACCCTCAACTCGATGACTGACGTTCTCTCACCCGTAACTTCCGAAACCGCTACTTCCTCAGGCTTATCTACCAATGATTTAGCGATGTACTCGATCAACTCTTTCATCTTTAGGAACCTCCACCTTTAGTGTTTAGTAAGGGAGACTTGTTAACGGTAGCCGGATCATTGAGCAAAAGCGATCATAAATCAATTGGTTATTAACGTTAATTCTGTGAAACGGATCTAAGTATACCTCTTTTCTTGAGGATGCTTTTGACTGTCTCAGTTGGCTGCGCGCCTTTCTTGATCCAATCCTTTATTTTTTCTTCATCAAGTCTGATTTCAGCAGGGTTCGGATGAGGATCATATGTGCCAACAATCTCAATATAGTTGCTATCCCTTGGAGAAGTGGAGCTAGCTACTACTATACGATAAAGAGGCCTTTTTTTAGCACCCACTCGGGCTAATCGTATCTTCACGGCCATATTTTTCACCTCCTTAAAGGTTTGGTTCTTCGGGCAATTAAAAAGGTAGCATCCCTCCCTTGAATGCCCTTACTCCACCAGTGCTGATCTTCTTAATCATTTTACGTGACTGAACGTAATTCTTAATCAACCTATTTACGTCCTGAACACTGGTCCCGCTGCCTTTAGCGATTCTCTTGCGTCTGCTTCCATTTAAAATGGCGTGGTTTAACCTTTCATCTCTAGTCATTGAATTGATAATAGCTTCTATCTTTACCAATTCTCTTTCATCCGGTTGTAACTCCTTAATACCCTTGATCCTGTTCGCTCCGGGGATCATTCCCAGGATTTGGTCCAGTGAACCCATCCTCTTTATCTGTTGAATCTGGTACTTGAAGTCTTCCAAAGTAAAAGCATTTTTTCTTATCCTCTTCTCCAGTTCTTTTGCCTTCTTCTCATCAAAGGTTGCTTGGGCTTTTTCAATGAGTGACAAGACATCTCCCATCCCCAAGATCCGAGAAGCCATCCTGTCTGGATAAAAGACCTCTAAGGCATCAAGCTTTTCCCCGGTACCAACAAACTTGATGGGCTTCTGGGTAACTGCCTTGATCGACAAGGCTGCGCCACCTCTGGCATCACCGTCCATCTTTGTCAGGATAACCCCGTCGATGTCCAGCATTTCATTGAATTTACTGGCTACATTGACTGCATCTTGACCAGTCATGGCATCGGCCACCAGGAGGATCTCCTTCGGCACAATCTTCTTCTTTATCCTCTGGAGTTCCCCCATTAATTCTTCATCTATGTGTAAGCGTCCAGCCGTGTCTACGAGTACAACATCATGGCCACTGATACTGGCAGACCTCAGGGCATCCTGGCAGATGGTTACTGGATTTTCATCAGGTCTGGGTCCATATGCGTCAATCTTTAGTTGGTTTCCCAGTTTTTGTAACTGCTCTATGGCTGCCGGACGATAAACATCAGCCGGGACGAGATAAGGGTTGTGCCCCTTCTCCTTCAAGAATCGGGCCACTTTACCAACCGTCGTCGTTTTGCCAGACCCCTGCAATCCAACAAACATTACAGATACAGGAGACTTTCCAGCGAGATCCAGTTGGGAACTTTCTCCACCCAAAAGGATGGTTAGCTCCTCGTTGACAATCTTGATTACCTGCTGCGCAGGAGTGAGGCTCGTCAAGACTCCCTGTCCCAGAGCTTTCACTCTAATAGCTTCAACAAAGTCCTTGACCACTCTGAAATTTACATCGGCCTCTAGCAGGACGAGACGAATCTCCCTCAGGACATCCTTAATGTTCTCCTCAGTAAGCTTACCGTGGCCTCTGAGCTTTTTGAACACTGTATTGAGTTTTTCTGTCAGGCTCTCGAACACAGACTCTCCCTCCGAAGAGATGATCAGTGTGCAGTCGAATACGTGATGGTGTAAGCGTGCTAATCTAAATAATTTTTAGTGATTTGTCAAGGGAAAAACTGCCTGTGTCAAGCCAAAGTAGAAATGTCCCATTCTTACCAAAGTAGAAATGTCCTGTTTTCTATACAGTAGCCTCCGTTAGTTTTTCCGGTTTATTATG
>JBDRGH010000448.1:0-4192 GCA_043818015.1 Pseudomonadota bacterium | reverse complement strand
ACTGCATCCCCTATGTCCGTAAGTACGTAATTGGCAGTGCAGCCAGTAAAGAACCCTACCCTTCCTCTTTTGCTATCAGGGGAGTTAACCTCTCGCCACGTATCTCTCAAGGCTTTACTCGCCAGTGGTAAGACAACTCTTCTCCGATCCAAACCCTTATACAGTCTAGATTTGCGGGTGTTCCACATGCCTGTAGGTTTAAAGAGAACTCTTTGCAGAATTGAACCTACCTTCATGCCCAGATGGAAAAGCCGGCGGTTTCTCAGGATTACCTTTATCATCAACCACTTGATAGGAGAAAGCCCTCTGATCTTTGCAGCGATTACCCTGGATCGCAATACGATGTGATCGACCCTCACCCCACTGGGGCAGTTTTCCATACACGTACCACAGACCAAACAGCACTGGAGCTTTTCTTGGAGACTTGGCGTAACCTTAATCTTCCCTTCGGTCAATGCTTCAACTAGTGCAATCTTGCCACGGGCAACCGATGGCTCGTGACCTAACTCCAAGAAGACAGGGCACACTGATTGGCACAAACCACACTTCATGCATTTGGCAACGTCACCTTCTAGTTCCTTAATCATTTCCAGGATATTCATGGTAAGGTAAACCGGGAGGTCAGAATATTGACTCATCTGCGGAAAAAGGATGGGACAATGTTACAGGTCTGCTTTACTGGTTTTTCAATCTTTCTTCAGCTTCTTCCCTTGTCTTACAATCTATACATAGGGTAGTAACAGGTCTTGCTTTGAGCCTCTTTTCGGAGATTTCCTCTCCACATACCTCGCAGATACCAAAAGTACCCTGATTAATCCTTTCCAAGGCGTCTTTAATTTTCAGTATCAGTTTTCGCTCTCTATCCCGAATCCTCAAGACGAAGTTCCTGTTTGACTCCATAGAGGCCCGATCCGTCGGATCAGGAAAGACTTCTTCTTCATCAGTCATTCCGGATACTGTTTTTTCAGCTTCTCGCAGAAGTGCTTCTAGCCTCTCACTCAGAAGGTATTTGAAATAGGCTAGCCGTTCCTTGTCCACTTTGTCACCCCCTATTGAAGGAAAATAGGGCTGTAGTGCTTAGCGATCTCGTAGATGTTCTTATACCTTAGGGTTGGTTAAAAGTAAAGGATAAATTCGTACTCTCCAGGTTTAAGCACCGGAAAAGCTTTACTGGCGTGGTATACAAGGGACGAACGGTGACGCTTCGCTTCGAAAAAGGCTTGTTGAGTGGGCGAAAAAGATACGGCGGTTTGAAAGAGAGAGAGGCCAGAATTTCTTGGATCTGTATAGCTCCAAAATGATTCTGGCCTCTTTGAGGTTTTTATATACAGTTAGCACAGAGGTTTCATTACATTGGTGTTTCTCTCCAATCTGTTATGGGAACAAATATTAACTTGTCTAGATCTGCCTTTAACACCCTCAGTTCATGGAGCCCCTTGCGGCTGACCGGTCCCTGGCTGGTAGGGCCGAAAGTAATTGGGGGAGAGATACCTCCTGTGTCAAAACCCTTTAAGCCACCACGAAGGATTCTCGGATCATTTTACACGACAGTCAATATCGAGAAAATGAGATTTGCTACGTAAGTTGCTTTATGATAATTTTTGATATTGTTTAAATATTTTTGATATTTGTTAACTTTTCGATATTATACGAGCTAATCTGTATATAATAACTTCTGATACCTGAAAACTGTCTAATTCCAAGATTGATTTTTAAATCATGGATGGATATTATGTGGCATTACTAGCACTCGTTTGCATAGAGTGCTAACAAAGCGAGAAAAATTTGACGAATTATCATATCAAGGAGGTGAGACGGTCCAACTTAGTATTTTGCTTATCTAATTCATTAACTAAAGAAAGGGAGATTTAACTTACCAAAAGGAAAGGAGAGTTTGAGCTTATGAAGATTCGGCCGTTACAAGATCGGGTGATAGTAAAGCGGATTGAGGAGGAGGAGACGACCAAGGGAGGGATAATCATTCCTGATTCCGCGAAGGAGAAGCCCATGGAGGGCAAGGTTATTGCAGTGGGAACTGGGAAGGTTTTAGAGGATGGTAAGAAGTTTCCTCTGGATGTCAAGAAGGGGGATCGGGTGTTGTTTGGGAAGTATGCTGGGACAGAGGTGAAGATAGACGAAGTGGAGCATCTGATCATGCGGGAGGATGACATTTTGGGTATAATTGAGTAGGGATAATATACTATAAGGAAGGAGTTTAACAAATGGCAAAGGAGATAAAATACGCTCAGGTTGCGAGAGATTTGGTTTTGAAAGGTGTGAATACCTTGGCTGATGCGGTGAAGGTCACCTTGGGTCCCAGGGGAAGGAATGTGATCTTGGAGAAGAGTTTTGGTTCGCCCGTGGTGACGAAGGATGGGGTTACGGTTGCCAAGGAGATAGACTTGGAGGACAGGTTCGAGAACATGGGTGCTCAAATGGTGAAGGAGGTGGCCTCCAAGACGAGTGATGTAGCTGGTGACGGTACGACCACAGCCACGCTTTTGGCGCAGGCTATTTTTCGGGAGGGTTGCAAGCTGGTAGCGGCTGGTAATGATCCTATGGATTTGAAGAGGGGAATAGAGAGGGCTGTGGAAGTAGCGGTTAAGGAGATGGAGAAGCTGAGCAAGCCGACGAAGGACCAGAAGGAGATATCACAGGTCGGTACCATTTCTGCCAACAATGATGAGACGATAGGTAACATTATAGCTGAGGCTATGGACAAGGTAGGCAAGGAGGGGGTTATCACGGTAGAAGAGGCGAAAAGTATGGAGACTACCTTGGAGATAGTTGAGGGTATGCAGTTTGATCGTGGTTATCTATCGCCTTATTTTGTTACGGACGCTGAGCGGATGGAGGTAGTACTGGAGGAGCCCTACATCTTGCTGCATGAGAAGAAGATTAGTAGCATGAAGGACTTGCTTCCGATACTGGAGCAGATAGCGAAGATGGGCAAGCCGCTTCTGATAATAGCTGAGGAGGTAGAGGGTGAGGCGTGGGCTACACTGGTGGTGAACAAGATTCGTGGTACGTTGAGGTGTGCGGCTGTTAAGGCTCCTGGGTTTGGTGATAGACGCAAGGCGATGTTGGAGGACATAGGGATACTCACGGGTGGCACGGCCGTTACTGAGGATTTAGGGATTAACCTCGAGAAGATTACCTTAAAGGATTTGGGTTCCGCGAAGCGGATTACGATAGACAAGGACAACACGACGATCGTTGATGGTGGTGGCGAGAAGAGTGCATTAGAGGGGAGAGTTAAGACGATTAGAGCGCAGATAGAGGAGACGACGTCGGACTATGATAAAGAGAAGCTTCAGGAGAGGTTAGCGAAATTGATCGGTGGGGTAGCGGTGATCAATGTTGGGGCTGCTACTGAGACGGAGATGAAGGAGAAGAAGGCCCGCGTGGAGGATGCTTTGAACGCTACCAGGGCAGCTGTTGAGGAGGGTATCATTCCTGGTGGTGGTGTAGCTCTTTTGCGGGTGATACCTGCTTTGGAGAAGTTGAAGTTGGAGGGTGATCAGCAGTTTGGTGTGAACATAGTGAAGCGAGCTTTGGAGGAGCCCATCCGGTGGATAGCGAACAATGCTGGTTGGGAGGGTTCCGTGGTAGTAGAGAGGGTGAAGAAAGAGAGTGGGGCACTTGGGTTCAATGCTCAGACTGAGAAGTTTGAGGATTTGAGTAAGGCTGGGATTATAGATCCTACGAAGGTTACTCGGTGCGCCCTTCAGAATGCTGCCAGTGTGGCGTCTTTGCTGCTTACTACAGAAGCGATGATAGCGGAGAAGCCTAAAGAAGACAAAGGTCATATGATGCCTCCGGGTGGTGGTATGCCTCCGGGTGGTATGTATTAAGAGGTTGGAAAAGTCCCCATTCTCGCGAATGGGGACTTTGTTTTATCCGTTTTTTTTGGCCCCCAGGTCTCGTACCTCCATATAGAAACCCCTTCTTCTATCTAACCGTAGAGATAATCAAATATCACTTCCACGAGTTTCCCGAGTTTCTGGCGAAGTATTTTCCGAACACCATGATTTCATTGGTAATATGGCATTATTTAAGTGAACCCCTTTGTCTCATGGCGAAATTCGCTGGAGCAGTGGGGTACCCATCGAGGGTGAGCAGGAGGGGGAAAGCCAGCCCGAAGAGGCTGGAAGGGGAAAGTATTCCCCACCTGCGAGCCCCGAAAGGGTCA
>JBDRGH010000447.1:0-3687 GCA_043818015.1 Pseudomonadota bacterium | reverse complement strand
CAGGACGTTATTCTTTCCCAAATCAGTCTTAAACTGCCTTATTGCCTCTAGGAATGGTAGACTTTCGATGTCTCCTACCGTCCCCCCTATCTCGACGATGACGACATCAACGTCATCGGCAACCTTCAGTATGTTTTCTTTTATCTCATCCGTAATGTGGGGTATCACCTGTACTGTTTTGCCTAGGTAATCTCCCCTTCTCTCTTTGGAGATCACAGAATCATAGATCTGCCCCGTAGTGAAATTGTTCTTGCTGCTCAGTCTAGCCGAGGTATACCTTTCATAGTGGCCGAGATCCAAATCGGTTTCAGCACCATCATCAGTGACAAAGACTTCACCGTGTTGAAAAGGGTTCATAGTCCCTGGGTCCACATTTATGTAAGGGTCGAGTTTTTGTATGGTAACCCTCAATCCTCTGCATTCCAGGAGCGCCCCAATTGAGGCTGCCGCCAACCCCTTCCCTAAAGATGAAAGCACTCCTCCCGTCACAAAGATCAATTTCTTCTTCATCTAGGAACTCCCGATGACTGCGTTTGCACGTCTTTTTGTCTTTCTCTTTAATTTTTTTATCCTTCTTCTGAGACTCTTCAGACCCTTCCTATCCTTATTCTCGACGGCGTCTTGTCTTTGAGCTTTCAGAGTCCTGATCTCTCTCTTTAAATCCGTCATTGACTTAGTAATTCTTTCTGCAGTCTTCTTTTTCTCCTTCTCGGGCCGCTCGGTGACCTTTCTAATG
The DNA here is from genome assembly GCA_043818015.1 of Pseudomonadota bacterium. GTDB lineage: Bacteria > Desulfobacterota > UBA8473 > UBA8473 > UBA8473 > JBDRGH01. The sequence continues at coordinate 2,951 of JBDRGH010000447.1, read as the reverse complement.
GCGTCAATCAGTTCAGCTTTTTTCATTGCATGAACACCGACTATTTCGGGATAGTTTCTTGCCATTTCTCGCAATTTTATAACGGTTAAGTCTTCAAGATTTTTTTCCATGCTCCCCCCTTCCAGTATAATGTACTAAGGATTACTTATACCATACTCGATTACTTACTGCAATTCAAAAATCCTAGCTAAGACCGGAACAGGAACATTGGATAGAACCCCTTTGGTTGTAATGGAGGAGTAAGATTGAGCAAGAGGGGTCAGTCGACGCTGCTCAGTTTCCGCAGTAGAAAAAGGTGGACAGGAGGGTGTCTTTTCTTATAGAATTCGTGTCACGTCATCTTTAATCTAACCAGATCATCTCCAAATTAGTTGATGGATTAAGAGGGTTCAAGGGGTCAAGGCCCGCCCTGGCGCAAGCGCCAGCGTCTGGGCCAGGGAGTCAGGGATTCGAGGAGAAGAACCATCTAATCTTTGATTCTGGTTTAGGCAAGGTTTCATCGAGGAGAGAGAAATATGATTGGGTTGTCAACCTCGTGGCGATCGTCACAAGCCAACAACGGTAAAGAGTTGATGGATGAGTTAATAACAACAGGGGTAGAGGCCATAGAACTAGAATACAGGATAACCCATGATATGTTACGAGAGATAATCCCGATCATTAAGAAGAGGGCAATGCCTGTACTGAGCGTCCATAATTTCTGTCCTGTCCCTGACAGCGTTCCTAGAAGTCTGGCTAGTGCTGATGTCTTTCTGCTCTCGTCTGTGGATAAAGAAGAAAGGAAGCAGGCAATAAGATACTCAATAAAGACGATCCAGTTGGCCCATGATTTAGAGACTAAGGCTGTAGTCTTCCATGTGGGACATGTAGATATGGATCCAAGAAAGGAAAGGCTTTTTGAACTGTTCGACAGAGGTGAAATAGGTACTTCTGAAGGAAGGCGTTTTGTTGAGGGACAATTGGCCTTGAGGAAAAGAGTCCGACAGAAGAACCTGGATTCGGTGTTGTTCGGTTTAGATAGGCTGAGTAAAGTGGCCGAAAAGCTGGATGTATATATTGGAGTTGAGAACAGGTATCATTTTCATCAGATACCGGACTTTGAGGAGATAGGGATAATCCTGAGAGAATTTGAGGGAAGCCACATTGGGTACTGGCATGACGTGGGGCATGCCAATGTCCAGGAAAGATTTGGGATACTGAACCACGGAGAGCTATTATCTTCCTATTCTTCGAAGCTCCTCGGGATGCATATCCATGATCATATTGGATACGATGACCACTATGCTCCGGGTACTGGGGAGTTTGATTTTGATTTGATTAAGAAGTACCTGAATTCCGATGTGATGAAAATCATGGAGATCCATCCTAAGGTTAACAGGGAAGATCTGTTGGAAGGTCTGAAGTTTTTGAAATCCCAAAGGATCGAATAGGAAACACTAAGAAGTTCAAACTGAAAAATCTCCCTTTCCGCTGCCTATTGCAGGCTTTTTGACCCGCCAGAGGCGGGTACCCCCAAGAATCGCGTTCATGTTCGCTCCAGAGGAAATTTTTCAGCAACAATTGAGAAGACCGTGAATAGGTTAGAATTAGATATACCCCAGGACAAAGAGTTTGATGTGGTTGGAATGGGTCTGAACGCTGTGGACTATCTCTGTGTCGTCCCCCATTTTCCGACCTATGATTCCAAGACCAAGATGCTGGATTTCATGAGACAGGGTGGAGGCCAGGTGGCAACAGCTCTGGTAACTTGTTCCAGACTGGGCTTGAAGACAAAGTATATTGGTAAGATAGGTTCAGATGAGCTCGGTGTCTTTTCCAAAGAAAGTATCGAAAAGGAAGGGGTCGATGCTTCTGATATAATTGTCGAAGAAGGTTCCAGGACTCAGTTTGCCTTTATACTGGTGGACAACTCTACTGGTGAACGAACGATAATATGGGATAGGGATCCTAAGCTAGAGATACGTCCCCAAGAATTGGATAGAAGTGCAACGTGCTCAGGCAGGGTACTCCATCTCGACGGACACGAAGTCCCAGCCTCAATTCAAGCTGCAAAGTGGGCAAGAGAGGCAGGGATACCGGTAGTATTGGATGCGGAGACGGTAAAAGACGGTACGGAGGAACTTCTTTTCCTTACAGATATTCTTATCGCATCCACCACCTTTCCCAGGATTCTTACGGGTATCTCCGATGTCATTCAAGCACTGAATAAACTCAAGGCTTACGGGTCGAACGTGGTCTGTATAACCCTTGGAAAGGAGGGGGCTTTAGCCTACTACAGAGGACAGATTATCAAATGCCCCGGATTTGAAGTCAAAGCGCTTGACTCTACCGGAGCAGGGGACGTCTTTCACGGGGCTTTTATATACGGTATGTTGGAACGATGGACGATTGAAGAAACCCTGAGATTTGCCAATGCAGCGGCTGCTATGAAATGCAGGAGCATAGGGGGACGGCAAGGGATACCGACGCAGGTCGAAGTCGAGGAATTTCTGGAAAGGAACGTTGAGGGATGAGTACAGACGGCCCTTAGCCGTATGTTTTTACAAGGTACACTCTTCCCGCTTTACAATTTATATCCAATCTTTCGGAGGAGATCTTTTCTCGCTGATCTGTCCGACTCCCCTTCTACACCTTTAGATTTAAATCCGTCTACTACACCCATTATACCCCGTCCTTGCTCGGTTTCCAGCACTATTACTTCCACAGGATTAGCGGTGGCACAGTAAATGGAGCAGACCTCTGGACACATCTTAAGACCGTTGAGGACATTGATTGGATAGGCATCCTTCATCACGACTGTAAATGTGTGCCCACAATCAATCTTACGGGAAATTTCTATAGCTGCCGTTCTCAGCGCCTCATCATTTCCTTCCGCCCTAATCAGGCACGGGCCTGAAGCTTCTGAGAAAGCTATCCCAAATTTCGCTGATGGTACTGTATTTACCATTACC
>JBDRGH010000446.1:0-3051 GCA_043818015.1 Pseudomonadota bacterium | reverse complement strand
CTTAAGAGGAAGTACGGGATAGGCGTCGAATACTCATTATTGAGGCCGGAGCAGTACGTGAAGCGCGTTCAAGAGGAGCGAGCAGCCGGCCGGTACCCTTGGGACGTCTTTATTGGGGGTAGCGGAACATTGTTTTCTAATTTAAAGCGCCTTGGGGCTCTGGAGCCTATCGAGTCGGCCCTTATCCTTCCCGATGTGAAAGATCCTGGCAGCTGGAGAGGTGGCAGGCTTCCTTTCTCTGACCGAGACCGGCTTGCGCTCTTTTTTCTGTATGAAACGGCACAGCGTGTCTTTATAAACACCATCTTTTCCAAGCCGGAGGACATCACGAGTTATAGAGATCTACTCAAACCACAGTGGAAAGGGAAGATCTTAATCAGTAAGGACCCCCGAGATCCAGGGTCCGGCCGCTATCTCTTCATGTTTTTTTACACACACAAGGATCTGGGACCGGACTTCATCCGTGAGCTGGCGCAGCGGGATCTTATGCTTCCTAAAGATGCTGATGAGGCAGACCTCTGGTTGACGCAAGGGAAGTATGCTATCTGTTTCTGCAATAATGCACAAGCAGCCAGGCTGGCGCTGATAAGGGAAGGGGTGCCGCTTAAACCTCTCGATCCTCATTTAATCAAGGAGGGAGGTAGCGTGTCGACCACCTTTGCCAATGTGGGTTTTGCCAATCGAGCGCCCAACCCGAACGCTGCCAAGGTATTAATTAACTGGCTTCTTTCACAGGAAGCGGGAACCATACTCTCCAAAGTGACAGGCCTCGCCAGCCCGCGGGCAGACGTGAGCAATGAATTTGCCAAACCGTTTTCTGTGCCCGGGCCGGGATGGTCCAATATGGGCCAGGAGGAGATACAGGCGAAAGAGCCCGAGATGGTCAAGCTAGTCGAGGAGGTCTTCGGAGAAAAGGGCTTGTGACATTCTATTGACTCACCAGACAACCATTGGAAAAGGGAGACATTGTTACTCGATGAATCAGTCTGAATTCCCGCTGGACATAGAAAGAGATATATGGATCGGGCTGTTGACAAAGGCAGGAAACCAATTCTCTTTAATGGCTCCACTAAGTTAGGAAAACCACCTGAACAGGAAAAGCGGGAAAAAGATTATCACTTCAAGGAGTGGGCAGAAATATCCCACTTAGAGAATATTGTAGCGGTAGCGGGTGTTTTATTGCCTTAACTACCCAACTAATATCCAAGAAAGGAGAAAAAATGAGATTAGAGATGATCAACTTAATGGAAGGAGCGCGTAACTATGTACGCAACTACGGCCAGGTCAAGGCGGGCGAAAAAGTGGTTATCATTACTGATCCCCAGACCGATTCCTTGGTGGTAGAGGCCATCACGTTAGCCTGCAACGAAGCGGGGGTGCAGGAGGTGGTGGTGACCATTCACCCTGGTCCTCTTGGTTTAACCCTTGAGACTTACTTTGACTATTTCCTAAAGCCCTGGCCAGAGAGTGTACAGCACGCTGCCCTCCACGCCGATGTGCTGTTCAACGCAACTCTAACGGCTGAGGGGCGATTGGGATTCAGACGGCTCATGGCCGAGCATGGTGTGAGGTCAGTCCGTCTGAGTCACGTCATTAAGCGGGAGCAGCTGGCGGGGGAATTTGGCCGTTTCCCCTTTGAGCTGCGGCAGATTATCGCCAGCAAGCTTCTGAGACAGGTAGAGAGCAAACGACATTGGCGCCATGTCGATCCTGAAGGCACAGATATATCCTTCGATCGGCTGATGAAGAGCGACATTGGGGGCATCCAGACCAGCCATGAGATAAAAGGCTTTGTGGGTATGCAGGAGATTCTTGTAGGGCTAGAACCAGATTCTCCCACCTGCAATGGCGTCATTGTGAGTTCTACCAATATCTTTGGGCCTATCCCCTCTATTCGGTTAAATGTAGAAAAGGGCCGAGTAGTGAATTTGGAAGGTGGAGGAAATCTGGGGATTCGGTTCAAGCGCCTTTTTCAAGAGTATAAGGATGAGCAGTTTGGCGACTTTGGTCCCGGGGTGGATTGGATAGACGAGTTGATGTTCGCTGGCCATCCCAAAGGCACGAGCTCACGCATGGCGGGTGCCATCCATCATTCTGTTGGAGGTGGTCCTGGGAGTCATGGGAAGGTAGGGCGGAAGACGGGGGGTCCAGCTCCTGCCCATTATGGTATAGTCACCTTTGAGCCAACGCTGACAGCGGATAGTGAAACGATCATCGAAAGAGGTGAGATGACGATCTTCCGGGATCCTGAGATTCGCGAGGTAGCGGCCAAGTATGGTGACCCTGATCTGCTTCTGGCCCGTAGTGGCCAAAGATCGCGTGTCATGCCCATAGCGGTCTGAGGATCGTCACTGGATCATCAATGTTGGTTTGATACGGAACCGCTTCGGCTGACTTTCCCAGGCAGAATCCGTTGCAGCATAATCTTGCCGGATACTTGGGGCCTTCGCGATGAAGTTGAACCTAGCAGCTCTGTACTCGTCCAAGGTGCTAAAGGCATATTGTGCGATTATAGCTAAACAATTAACCAATATATGGTTATCGGCTATGTCAGTTGATAAAGAGGCCACGGCTATTAATGCAGAAAGAGAGAAATTTTAAACTAAAAACAAGGGAGGCATAACAAGGCTCACAAAGATGGTAGAGACTGAGTGGAAAAAATGGAAAAAATGTGAGATCTCAAGCAGATGAATGGAGTGGACTGGAACTGAGAGCTTATTGAAGTTGGTAAAATGAACCCCTATGCGATCTTGTTTGATGACATGATCAGTTATCCTATTTCTCTTTTTTCCGGTATGTCGCAGCCACGAAGCGAGGGCCATGATGTGGAGTTTCAGTAACGACTCTGCTCAATTGCCTGCATCCTTATTTCGGATCAGGTGCTCGTTGCTGCTATTCTCGACGCGCTCCTCCGCCGTGACGTAGTGATAATCATTTAACTGATTGAAGACATTTAATCGGAGAAGAGTGAATGATTTCAAAAGAAATTGAAAAAGTATTAACTCTTTTGGAAAAAATTGAAAAAGAAATATCTAATATTTATAGGGGTCT
>JBDRGH010000445.1:0-4097 GCA_043818015.1 Pseudomonadota bacterium | reverse complement strand
AGAAAGCCCCGGAGTGTCAAGCATTTTCCCCACTATTATCTGGCTGGCTTCTTTCACCTGAGAGTGCCGTGGCACGCTGACTCATACCCTTAATATAATCAATCGAGGTGGCGAACGGGTGCCCCGTTTTTCTCGACAAATCTATTTACATTTTCATACTGTTTTGTTATCTTTACAAGTTTGGAGGTGTCGGATGAAAGAGACGATCCCCCCTTGCCACATTAGGATTGATAAAGATGGAAGGTGGTATTATAAAGGAGCTGAAATTATACGCAAGGACATCTATCTTTATTTCAATAGACACCTCACAAAGGAGTCCGACGGAAGGTACTTGCTGCACATAAATAATGAGAAGTGTTACCTTGAGGTCGAAGATACTCCCTTTGTTGTCAAGAAAGTGGATTTTCGAGACGGTTTCAAAATAATCCTGAACGATGAATGTGAAGAGACCTTACGGTTGGACACTCTCTGGATTGGTAGAGACAACGTTTTATACTGCAAGGTAAAGGAGAAAAAGTTCGATGCTCGGTTTAACAGACCATCCTACTACGAATTCACGAAATACGTGATGCACGATGGAGAAAAGGACAAATACTTCGTTCCCGTCCACGGAAATAGGTATTATTTGGAATGAATAAGGAGATACTTGAACGAATGGCAGGAGCAGGGGAGACTTCAAATGCCTCGGTGGCCATTTTCAAAGATGTATAAGGAGAGACCATTTTTATGGCGATCTTAGCACCATTCAGGGGGATTTTATATAATCAACAGAAGATAGAAGACATGTCACTGATTGTCACTCCTCCGTATGATATAATTACAAAAGAAGAGCAGGAGAAATACTACCAGAGACATCCTTACAACATAATACGTTTGGTTTTAGGGAAAGAGCTCCGCGGGGATGACGATAAGACAAATAAATATACGAGAGCCGCCGATTACTTACGAATATGGCAAGAAGAGGATATCTTGATGAGGGATGTACGCCCATCCATATATTATCACCAGCAAGAGTTTCCCGTGAAGGGTAATCGAACAAAGATAAGAAAGGGATTTATAACTCTCGTAAGGCTGGAGCATTTTGAGAGTGGAGTAGTGCTCCCACATGAAAAAACTATGATGGGTCCTAGAGCCGACAGATTAAAATTGATAGAATCTTGTAACGCAAATCTGAGCCCGATATTTTCCCTATATTCTGATCCCGAGAAAAGGATAGATGGGATTTTTGAAGAAAAGGAACCAGCCGATCCATGTATTGATTTATTAGACGATGATAGGATAAGGCATCAACTATGGAGGGTACATGATAGGGAAGTTGTACAGAGGGTGATGGAGGAAGTAGAAGGGCTGTCGTTATTTATCGCTGACGGACACCACAGATATGAAACTGCCCTAAATTATTGTCTTGATAGGCGGGGGAAAAACAGAAAACTTGGCGGCGATGAGGCGTACAACTATGTGATGATGTACTTATCAAATATGGATGACGATGGCTTACTAATCTTGCCCACCCACCGTCTCGTGTATAACCTGGACGACTTTGATCGAGATCTCTTTTTTAGAAAGGCGGAGGAACATTTTTATAGAGAGGACTTTGGGTTTAAAGACAGCAATGAGTTTGAAATTAGGAGAGAGTTATTTGCCCAACTAGAGAGATACGGGCAAAGACAGCACACCTTTGCTATGTATGAGAAGGGGTCAAACTGTTACAGCCTCTTGACCCTGAAGAGTGAAGATATTGTGAATTCAGGAGTTATGAAAGACATCCCTCCTGTCCTCAGGCTGCTAGATGTCAATATCCTGCAGACCCTTATTCTGAATGCCATTTTGGGTATTAGCGATCAAAATATGGAAAGCCAAGAAAATGTCGATTTTATTGAAGACAGTGACGAGGCCATAGAATTAGTTAAGAAAGATGAATATCAGTTAGTGTTCTTGGTGAATCCAACCAAGGTTAAACAGGTCAACGAAGCCGCGTTTGCACGAGTAAGAATGCCTCAAAAGTCTACGTTTTTCTATCCGAAACTTCTTTCTGGACTGGTAATCAATAGTATCCAAGGGACAATGTCGGATTAAGAGAATCCTGCCCTTGAGAGCAGGTTATGGCAAAATATAGTCAGACTATCCGTGATGACGAGACCCTTGATGACTTACTGCGCGGAGATCTAAAGGTACTTCAAAAGAGAGACGGGTACCGATTCTCTATTGATGCTGTACTTCTCGCAAATTTTGTTGGTAGCCCCAAGGCAGAGTCAATCATCGATCTCGGCACGGGATGTGGCATTATACCTATTCTATTGGCCCACAAGACCAAACAGAACAGGATCGTAGGGGTTGAAGTTCAGAGCGACTTAGCTGAAATGGCAACAAGGAGTGTCGAGTTAAACAACCTTTCCTCAAGAGTTACAATTATCAATGAAGACTTGACTAACCTAAGGCAGTTATTTAAGGCAGGAACTTTCGACATGGTGCTGAGCAATCCACCTTATCGAAAGGCCAATTCTGGAAGGGTTAACCCTCATTCCCAAAAGGCCATAGCTAGGCACGAGATCAAGTCTTCCTTACAGGACATAGTAGAAATTGCAGGATACCTTCTAAAACCGAGGGGCAAAGTGTGTCTGGTTTTTCCCGTTGCTAGACTCGGGGAACTTATATCCAGTCTGAGAGATACCAAGCTCGAGCCTAAAAAGCTACAGATTGTCTATCCTAATCTTAAGTCTGAGGGGAAACTTGTCCTTATAGAAGCATCCAAGGACGGCAGGGTAGGTTTAAACATTTTACAGCCACTTATTAGCTCTGATCTTCACGGGGATCTGCCTTCCCACCTTCTCGAAATTTCCGAAGCTTAACATCCTTAATCATTGTGCGCAGGAGAATATCTCGGATTTCAGAGTCTCTCACATGCGCTATCGCCTTCTTTATATTTTGCAGATCGTCTTCATTGAGCTCTCGATCCGTCCATTCGCGTATAGTACGTTCGGGTTTCATGCTTCTGTGCGGAGGGATTTCACCGAGCTTGAAATCAAGTTTGTTTATTACCGCTCTTTCTATTCTCTCATTTAAACGTTTTATGATCATCCCTTCCATAGCCTCTAACTCTCGCATCCAAGGAATGGTTGAAACCCTGACGAAAAGTGTCTTATCCCTGACACTCTCTGGCTGAGCGTGCCTCGCTATATGCTCCCCTACTACTTGATCCCAAGCTTCCAAGACCAGGTGTTCGTATAGTTTGGTATCATATTTAAGTTCTCTCAGGGTATCTTTTATGACGGAGCCAATACGACGCATCTTTTCCTTCTCCCTGCGTGTCCTCGAGTATTGTCAAAAGTTTTTTGTATGCATACTCTGATCGAACTCGCCTGTCATTCCGAGCCCTTCGCCTTTGTCATTCCGAACGAAGTGAGGAATCCTATCTTTCTGCTCAGGATAAACTCAGTGAGGAATCCTATCTTTCTGCTCAGGATAAACTCAGAGAGAAATCCGTCTCTTAGCTCAGAGCTTGCCCTGAACAAAGTGAAGGGGCAGGCCCCAAGAGAAATAAACATACTATTTTCCAATGGCAGACATGTAAGATTTCTCACTCTGTTCGAAATGACAATATTATAGCTTATTTATATTTCCCTCCCCCTTGATTTTTGGGGTACCCGCCCAGAGGCGGATCAAAAAACCTGCTCTAGGAAGCGGAAAAGGGAATTTTTCAGAACGGACTAATTAGTTCACCCTGAAAAACGAAAATGACGGCTGATAGCTCGGCGCTTGAGAATACCCTTAATCAAGATTCACTATCTTTACGCCCGGGGGAACGTCCAGATTAAAACTATCCTGGCTTATGCCGGTATTTATTTCAAGCTCACCGTAGTTGATTCTTATAGTAGTTGAGCTTAAAGGTAACATGATTCTGGTAGACATGGGAAACAATAGGCCGTTCACTCTCTCATACTTATCAAACTTCACCTTGAAGATAAGATCCCCAGAAGAGTTGTATGTCTCGCTTTCTAATATAGAAAGATTCAAAGGCTCAACGCGGAGAAGTTGTTTTGCGACTCCTCCTTTTTGTATAAGGCTCACAAGGTAAAGATTTTCTTTTCGAAGAAACG
>JBDRGH010000444.1:0-2098 GCA_043818015.1 Pseudomonadota bacterium | reverse complement strand
TGACCTGCGCCACCTCGCTCATCTCCGGCTTCGCCCTCCCCAATCGGCAATCGGCAATCGGCAATCGGCAATCCCCCGACCTCGATCTGCGCCTTGGCCGTCTTGCCCGTGAACTTCCACGCGTTGCCCAGGAGATTCTCGACCACCACCCGCAGCAACCGTATATCGCCGTCCGCCGCAAGGCCGTCCTGAATGAATACGTCAACCCTGCGCTCGGGTTGCGACTGGCGCAGGGACGCGACGGTCTTGCGAGCCAGACCGCTGATGTCATAAATCTTGAGAAAGGTTTTGGGGTACAGCTCAGCGATGAGGAGTGGGCAGAACTGATGGAGACTCCGGGGATAGAAAAACTATTGGAGGGGAAAAATGGTAACGTGGATAACGGGTAAGGCCGGGGCAGGTAAGACAACACTCGCTAGGATTCTTGCAGCAAACGATCCTATGGCGATCATGCTCGATGGCGATGAGATTCGGGAGTGGTTTCCGATTGGATACTCTGATGAGAACCGGATCGAGCATATCATGCGAATTGCCAGGTTCGCTGCTATTCTGGAAAGGCAAGATGTTCACCCGATTATTGCCCTTGTGAGTCCGAGAAAAGAATGGCGACAGGCGGCCAGGCAACTATTTGAAGAATCAGAATTGATTTATGTCACCGGAGGCTCGCTGTGGCCCGGTACTGAGTATGAGGAGCCGGACATGGAAGAGCTTGAGGGTGGAAAGATAGCGAGGGGGAATCATGCAGTATAGCTTATTCATTGGACGTTATCAACCGCTTCACGAGGGTCACATCAAGTTGATGCGTCATGTTCTTGAGGAAGACAAGAAAAACGTCTGCATTGCCCTCCGATCCACACCGAAAGACAACAACAACCCATTCTCGATAGAGCAGCGCTGTGCCATGATTCAGAAAGAATTTGGCAAGGAGATTGCCCAAGGACGGGTGGCCGTGTGCATTATCCCGGACATTACCGAGGTCTGTTATGGCCGAGAGGTAGGTTGGGGAGTGCGGGAGATTACTCTCAAAGATGAGGTAAACGTATCGGGAACGAAGCTGCGGGAAAAGTTACGCAAGGAGGGGAAGCTATAATGATAATGAGTGCGGCAGGACCAGCTCTCGATGACCTTTTTTTGAAACGACTCAAGCGCATAGACAATCGGTTGGATATGCTTTGGAGCAAGGGGCCTGAGAGATGGCTGATGGTCTATGACAAGGGCAGCAACAATCTGGTGAATATGTTTCTAATCGAAACCGAGGATCACCAATATCGACATCCTGATCACCGTGACCTGGTGCGGATTAAGGCCGCTGATTTGGTGGCGAAGGATGCCGTAGCTCGCTACCGAGAGGCAGCGCAGTATATGGTCGATGTGCGTCAGGCCGATAGAAAGCGAGCCAAAGATAACATCCGAAACATGACTGTCGATGATCGTATCCAGCTCATGCAAGCGTTCTCGAAGTTGGCTGGATCGGGAAAGGGAAACTCGGCTTTTCGCAGGATTCAGGCGAAGGCCCGAGGGCAAATATACTAATTGGTATTATACCATAATGTGTTTTTGACCCAAATATACACACATATTTGTGTCAGAAAGGAGAACAAAGATGTCTATGGTGCTTTACAACCCAACGAACGAGATGTTTAGGATAACCTTTGGCGGAAAGAGCTTTCTCCTGAAGGGGGAGCTTTGCCTGGACAAAAGAGAAGCCTCAACAAAGGTTAAAGTAACTGATGCTTGTGGCCGCCACTCGATCAACGAACTCGGACCAAGGGGACTCATGGTTCTGGATTTCGGAGATGACGAGTACGAGGTCGGAAAGCAGGGTCAAGAGATTAACCGGCAGTTCAAGATTCGACAAATCGAGTATTACAACCAACAGAACGAGCAGCGAAAGGCTATTGGACTCCCGTTCAACTCACCCACTAAGGTCATAATTGAGTACGCTCGGGAGATGGGGCTTAAACTGAGCGAGCCGTACCGGGTAGAAGACCTTGCTATGACACAGTCCAAGGACTTCCTTGAGATGCTCAAAAAGAAGGATGAAGAGATAGCGGAACTTAAGCAGAGCTTTAAGGAGCTTATTGACCTGCTCAAAGGG
>JBDRGH010000443.1:0-3011 GCA_043818015.1 Pseudomonadota bacterium | reverse complement strand
GCATTTGTAAGATACGTTCTTAAGTTCCCCGTACGTATGGGTTGGTCAACCATGTTTTAACTTTTGGCTTCGATATATTGTGGCGAAGAAAGGCAGCCGCGATAACAATTCGTCCTTTCTACAGTCTCGATGTATTTGTGGATATCATTCGTCAAGTCGGTTTTATGAATGTTGGGTTTAATAGTATGACGCTCGGGGTCCCTGCCATCCACAAAACCGTGAAATGAGGATTTGATGTTCGGGACTTCTGGTAACGCTGAACCACTCACAGCAGGCGGTAGGGACGCGAACTTTGAGTGACGGCTTTTTGAGGACGAGCTGCGACCAAAATAGAGTGATTACCCTTATAGTAAAAATAACCGGATGCCCTACGGTAATGGCAACGTTATGCAATATTCAGAGGATCTGCGCTGCAAATTGAGGTGCCGTCGTGTCTCAACATTCTGGCCTCCTCGTACGGAGGGGCCAGTTAGGAGCCAGGAACTCTTGCGTGCCGCGGCGGCCGTGAAGCTGGAAGCAATCCGGAAGAGAAAGAGACGGGATGAACAAAAATGATAGGTTGGAAGGAAAGTTTATAACCCCTAGTGCAAGGAGGATAGGACGTGAAAGACAAAGTCATCATTTACGGCAAGGCGGGCTGACACTACACAGCGGAAGCTAGGTCAGCTTATGGTGAGAAGGCCACTTACGTGGATGTTCTTGAAGCCAAGGAAAAACTCCGCGAAATGCTCAAGGTCTCCAGTGGGGAACGGAAAGTTCCGGTAATTGTTGAGGGTGAAAAGGTAAGAATTGGCTATGGTGGGACCTGAGGCGTGTGATGGCTCATCGGTGATGGGATTATGAAAATGCCGGGGGTCTAGAAGAAAAACCCACTCTTCCATGGAAGAACCCCTCAAATGAAGTACGAAGAAGATCGGGGCCACATACAGACGATTCGTCAGCAGATGATCGTCCTACTCAGCGAAAGGGAGATGAGTGCCAGGGAGCTCTCCCAGGCGACGGGAATTCGAGAAAAAGAGGTCTATGAGCATCTCTCTCATATTGCGCGTTCTGTAGGAGCTCAAAGGAGAGAACTTGTTCTCCGGCCTGCCCGATGTCTCGTGTGTGGATATGTTTTCGAAGACCGAAAGCGACTGACCCGCCCCGGTCGCTGCCCGCGATGTAAGAGGGCGCACCTCCAAAGGCCTATGTACCGCGTCCGTTAGAGGCCAAGCAGCGTTACTTGATCTCTCTACCACCGATGATGCGGGGAGTGACAGCCCCCGAACCCCCCGCAATTGCTAGCTTGCTGTGCGAGGCTTGTCGTCACGGAAAAGAAATGAGCAAAGCCTAACATTGAATCACCGCAATAAAAACGCTTGACAGCTGCTCGCATGTGTGCTAATTTTTGAATGAGCGTTCATTCAGCTGTTGTCTAACCATCCCCAGTCAGAAAGAGTTCTTCCTGTTTCTGAAATTGCGTTTTTTGAGGAAAGTACCTTTTTGCCTTTCACAAATCCATTATCAAAAACAGTTGAAGGTCTTAGAGCTACCGATGAGTATGAAATATCTCTTAGGTTAAGAGGAGGTAATTATGATTGGAATTAAATCATACGGGGCATATATACCTATCTTCAGAATGAATAGAGACATGGTCGGAAGTGCGTGGGGCACCCGTTCCATAGGTGGAGAAAGGAGTGTGGCGAGTTATGACGAGGACAGTTTGACTATGGCGGTAGAAGCAGCCTTGGACTGCATCGGTGGGGAGGACCCTCGTGGAATCGAAGGATTATTCTTTGCCTCCACAACGTCGCCGTATAAGGAGAAAGCTTGTTCGTCTATCATAGCCACTGCTGTCGACCTGAACAGGGAGATCTGGACCAGTGATTTCGCTAATTCTCTTAGAGCAGGGACTTCCGCCTTGATTGCAGCCTTTAATACGGTGAAGAGTGGGGGGGCAAAGACCATCCTGGCAACTGCTGCTGACTGCAGACTGGGAACACCTCGCTCTGTCGATGAACAGGTTTTTGGGGATGGTGCCGCGGCCCTGCTTCTCGGAGATTCAGATGTCATAGCCACCATAGAGGGTGTTTACTCCGTGTCGGACGATATTACCGATGTATGGAGGACGGACCAAGATACCTTCGTACGTTCATGGGAAGATCGATGGGTGTTGATCAATGGTTACACCAGGAATATGAAAGCGGCAATCTCGGGGATCATGAAGAGGCAGGGACTGACACCAAAGGACTTAACCAAGGTGGTGCTGTATAGCCCTGATGCCCGCAGCCATCTGAACTTAGCCAAGAGCCTTGGTTTTGACCCCAAGACGCAGCTCCAAGATCCACTGATTGGAACCCTTGGAAATGTGGGCGCAGCCCAGCCTTTGGTTCTTCTGGTTTCAGCGTTGGAAGAGGCAAAAGCTGGTGACAGAATTCTCGTGGCTAGCTATGGAGATGGAAGTGATGTCTTTATATTACGGGTGACAGATGCAATAGAGGGTATGAGGGATAGACGAGGGGTCAAAGGTTTTATGGAATCGAAGATTATGCTTTCCAGTTACGAAAAGTACCTTGCTTATCGTCAACTTGTGCAGCTGCCAGAGGAGTTTGTAAGGCTTTTCCCGTCGGCATCGGTTATGTGGCGGACTCGAGACTGGGCCTTAACCGGCCATGGGAGCAAATGCAAGAAATGTGGTCTCGTGTGTTTCCCAATTCAGAGAGTGTGCTTCGGGTGTAAATCCAAGGATGAGTTCGAAAAGGTGAGACTTTCTGACAAGAAGGGTAAAGTCTTTACCTATTCCTTGGATAATCTTGCTGGTGGTATAGACCCTCCAACTGTTCAGACAATTGTCGAATCGGAAGAGGGTGGAGCCAGGCTCTACTGTGTCATGACTGACTGTAACCCACAAGAGGTCCGAGTAGAGATGCCTGTAGAGATGACTTTTAGAAGATTCCACCGAGAAGGAGGTTTTTATAACTACTTTTGGAAGTGCAGACCGGTAAGATAAGGAGGAAATGAAATGGAAAGTA
>JBDRGH010000442.1:0-2733 GCA_043818015.1 Pseudomonadota bacterium | reverse complement strand
AATTGCCACCAAGGGCTAAGCAGAATCTAGCTGGAACGCGGAAGCTCGACTTAACGCCATATACCAACTCTGAAATGAAGGAGAGAGCACGAATCGTCTTAGGGCCGATACCCCTCATACCAAGGAGGGTCTCGAAATTCTCCGGTTGCCTTTCGTAGGTTTCCAAAAGGATCTTTTTCAACCTGTTTGGGTTTAAGTCAGTGAGGAGAACTTGATGGCGATTTGGAAGGTCCAATCTCTGGAGTTTTACAACCTCCCTATTAATGGCATCAGGTTTCTCCGCGGCTATGGACGTAACAGTGTCTCTTGCATCTCCGCTCTCTTTGGCTACCATATTTAAAGCATTGCCTCGCAGATCGCAACAGATGGCAGAGTGAGGCTCTTGTACAAAATCCTCCAGTTCACGGCCATTCCAATGATACCTTCTGGCAAGCCGATTGGTCTGATTCATACCCTGTTGAATAACTCCCCACTGTCCCTTTTTGGTGAAGAGGAAACAATGATGATAGACTTGATAACCATCTTGGATAGCGGAGCTATCAACCTTGGCCGACATTCTGCTGGCATATATGAGATTATCGGCCTCCAAAGAGATAGTTTCACACTTCTTTCTTATCTCCGAAGGAGTCTGCCTGGATGCCTTCCCTTTACCACCAGCTACAAATAAACCGAGCTCCAGCTCCAACTCCCTTATGCCCTCTTTCAATGCTCCACATACGGTAGTAGTGAGGCCACTACTATGCCAATCGAAGCCGAGTACACATCCAAAGGCCTGAAACCAGAACGGATCAGAGAGCTTTTCAAGCATTTCTTCTGGTCCAAATTCCCTCACTATGACGATGGTTATCTCCCTTGCGAGATTTTTCATTCGCTGAAATAGCCAAGATGGAGCCCTGCCATAATGAAGGGGTAGATTTGTTATCCCCGTTCTCATAATCATGTTCACACTGAAAACTGTTGTTTTCGACCCCGCAGCCTAGCTTTTGACGGATTTGCATGTCGGTCCGAGCATTTTCGGAAACTTGCTCGTTATCCTCAGGTGTCTGGAGATGCCTGTCTTCAGCTCAATCCGGTACGTAGCCGAAAGATCTTTCTAGCATTTGCTCTGAAGGGAATCGTTCGTCTCCTAGAAGCGATTGATTAAAAAGGCTCTCGAGAAAGGAAGGGTGTTTACTCCTCCATCTTCGACTCAAAACGGTAGCTTTGGAATTATATCGGAGATATCATCACTGTGGACGACAACGTCCGCAATACTATCTAATTCTGTATAAGACGGATTAAAAGCAACTGAGAAACCCGCTGTCTGAAACAATTCCTTGTCTCCGAGACTGTCACCGATGGCAATGGTCTCCTCTCTTTCTATCCCATATCTACTCATTATTCTAGAAACCCACTGAGCTTTCTTATCAGAGTAAACGTTTATGCGGACTTCCCCGGTTAATATGGCATTGTCATAGAGCAAATCATTTGCTACGGCATAGTCGAAGTTATATCTCTCTTTTACCATGTTGGCCAGAATTGAAAGTCCCGACGATATCAAGGCTATTTTAATGCCGTGATTGTTGAGATATAAGGCAAGGGTATCGATACCTCGATAAAATGGCACCGATGCAACGATTGTCTCAAGTTTCTCAACAGTCATCCCTTTCCAGACTTGAGCATCCAGCCTGCAGAATTCGTGATACGATATTTCTTTGTTAAGAAATTGCATCTCATACTTCTGCCCTACGGTATGCCACTTCCCGATACGTTTGTGGATGAACTCCCATACGCTCCTTTCCTTCGTTAGAGTACCATCCAGATCAAATACCGCGAGTTTGAACTTGCGTTTCATGGATCGTCACCGAAGGGGCACTGTATCCTTGAAGAGTCACAGTTTGTCATCTCTATGCTTCAAAGCTCTGAAGTCTTTTCCCTCCATTTCTATCATCGTGCATATCTCTAGTAATCTTGAAAAGATCCTTTCTCCAACTCTCTCCTGCAAAGTCTCTTGCAAGAGTTCTTCTTCCATCGTCTTTTCCTTTGTTGAGATTAATGGATGAATCTTCATCCTAGTCCTCGTATAGCTCAAAGTCGACTGCGTCGTTGTCGTGTAGTTGGTGGTCAGTATAGTTGCTAACTCACCTGATGTCTTGTATCTCTTGGAGATTATCTGATCGAGGATAATAGCTTCCCATTCAGTATTTCTGCCCTTTCCGAGTTCATCTATAACCAGAACAGGAGCTTTGACAAAGGGTTCTATTATCTCCTTATCAGACCTTCCCCTGGAATACGCTTCTTTGATGTCAGATAGGAGATGGAAAAAGTCAATGAACTTACACCGACAACCCTTTTCCAACGTCAATTTTTTTATGATTCCCACTGCTAAATGAGTCTTCCCCACCCCCACCGGTCCCATAAACAGTAGCCCTCTCTCGTGAATGGGGTAAGAATCTACGAACTTCTGGGAATTGGTTCGGGCCTCTTCCTGGGTATGGTGGGTAATATGAAACCCCTCTAGAGTCACTGAGGCGAACCCTGCAGGGATGTGGGCCTCATTGAAAAGGGCAATCCTTTTTTCTAAGATGGTACAGTCACATTTAGTGGTATATGTGTAACCATTCTTACCCTTCGTGTAGATGATGCCGTCTCCGCCACACTTATGGCAAACAGTGTGACATTTTTGGCATATTCTGGCCTTGGCAAACTCTCCCCGGCGAAAAACCACATACCCTTTGCCCTTACAATCACTAC
>JBDRGH010000441.1:0-6430 GCA_043818015.1 Pseudomonadota bacterium | reverse complement strand
TGACATCCCGGGTGCGAAAAGTGGTGATCAATACAGGTATGTGATTGTGAGTGGTTCAAAGGAGCTATCTCGCATCGACCCATACGCCAGGGCGGTGACCAGCTCAGTGGGAAACTCAATTATCCATGATCCGGAGTTCGATTGGAAAGATGAAGAATATCACATGCCGGCTTTCAATGAGATGGTGATTTACGAAATGCATATTGGAACGTTCAACGCTCGGCCTGGTGGCCCCCTAGGAAATCTAAGCAATGCTATTAAAAAACTACCTTATCTGAAAGACTTAGGTATCAATGCTATCGAGGTGATGCCTGCTATGGAGTTTGCAGGTGGCTTCTCGTGGGGCTACAATTCAGCGATCATTTTTGCGATCGAGACTGATTATGGCGGCCCCACGGCATTCAAAGAGTTCATAAAAGTTTCCCATGCCCATGGGATAGCAGTCATTCTGGATGTGGTTTATAACCACTTTGGACCCAGTGACTTGGGCATCTGGCAGTTTGACGGTTGGAGTGAACATAACAAAGGAGGGATCTACTTTTACAATGACTGGCGCTGTCACACCCCCTGGGGAGATACACGACCAGACTATGGTCGAGAACAGGTGCGCCAGTATATCCATGACAACGCCATGATGTGGCTGGAGGAGTATAGGGTAGACGGTCTGCGTTGGGATATGGCTTCCTTTATAAGGAATGTCAATGGAAATAACAACGATCCGGAACATGACATTCCAGACGGCTGGAACCTCATGCAGTGGATCAACAGCGAAATTAAATCCCGATTTCCCCGGAAGATTAGCATTGCTGAAGACATGAAGAATAATCCATTTATCACCAAGCCTACGAGCCAAGGTGGCGCAGGATTTGATTCACAGTGGGATCCCGGCTTTGTCCACCCTGTTCGAGAAGCGATTACATCACCGGATGACCAATCTCGCAGCATGGACGCCCTTCGTGATGCAATCACACACCGCTACAACGGAGAGATCTTCAGGCGGGTAATCTATACTGAATCTCATGACGAGGTCGCCAATGGCAAGGCACGCGTGCCTGAAGAGATCTCGCCGGGGAATGCCGGAACCTGGATTGCAAAGAAACTATCAGCATTAGGTGCAGCAATGATCTTCACCTCGCCAGGCATTCCAATGATCTTCCAGGGTCAGGAGTTTCTCGAAGATGACTGGTTCCACGATCAAGACCCTCTAGATTGGTCTAAAAAAGATACGTATAAAGGCATCCTCCGATTTTACAGTGACCTGATTCGGTTACGGCGCAATGGATTTGGCACCACAAAAGGACTGACCGGCCCCCATATACATGTTCACCATGTGGATAATGAACATAAGATTATCGCATTCCACCGCTGGGATAGTGGTGGGCCACGAGACGATGTAATTGTTATTGTGAATTTGGCACAGCAGGCAGTCAAGGACTACACAATTGCTTTTCCTCGTGCGGGAAACTGGAAGGTAAGACTCAATAGTGACTGGAGTGGTTATGATTCCGGCTTTAGTAATTACCCCGGAAAGGATGTTCTTGCAAAGCAAGGAGAAGAGGGAAATGGAATGCCTTGCACCGGAAGTGTCCAAATCGGGCCCTATAGCGCTGTGATCTATTCCCAGGATACATGATCGCTGCAATCAATGAAGGCCTTATTTCTTCAAGGGGCAATACTGTCATGAAATTAAATAGGAGGCAGAGATGTTTACGAAATTATTATACCCAACTGATTTTTCCGATGTTTCCAAGAAGGCTTTGGACTATATTGCACAGCTAAAAGATGCCGGGGCAGAAGAAGTTATAGTCCTACATGTTATTGATCAAAAGGAGATTGATGATATTTTTCGATACGGGTCCGGGATCGCTGATACCATAGTAGGAAGAATAATGGCAGAAGCCGGGAAGCAAGGAGAAAAAATAGAAAAGAAGTTAAGGAAAAGCGGTTTTGAGGTGAAGGTAAGGATAAAAACGGGCGTTCCCTTGAAGGAAATACTCAAGGTAGAGGAAGAGGAGAAAGTATCTGCAATAGTGATCGGTTCCCATGGGAAAACCAATATTGAAGAAATGCTCCTTGGTTCTGTGTCGGAAAAGGTTGTAAGGCAATCGAAGAAGCCGGTTTTGATTATTAAAAGGTAGCGCATGAGATTTCATCAAAAATCGACACCGGACGACATTGTGGAGGCATGGGAAGGACTGGGTTACCATGAAGCGAAAGAGCAGTGCCACTCACGCATGATTCGAGGGGCCATCTTGCGTGGGAACCAAATAGCGCAGTGGATACTACGAGAAAAGCCTCAATTACATGATTAGAGGGGGCCAAGAAAGAAGAGGTAAAGGTCAAGGTTAAAACGGGTAAATAACGATAGTGGATATTCACTATGCATATTCACAATTGAGGGATTAAGGGAAATATGAGATGATAAATCGTGTGTTAACCTAAAAAAGAGGTGTATTATGCAAGTTACAACCGTTGTTACAGGGGCATGGAATGCCTTTGCCACCAAGATTACGGCCTTTCTCCCTGAGCTGATCGGTGCGATACTCATCTTTGTAGTAGGCTGGATCGTCGCGAGATTGGTGAAATTAGCCATGGTGAAGCTTTTGAAGCTTATCCGTTTCGATAAGGCCACGGAGAAAACAGGGGTCCAGGAGTTCTTAAAGAAAGGAGATATCACTAAAGCTCCATCGGAGATCATGGGCTCTCTGGTCTACTGGTTTATTATGATTCTCGTGATTATCGCTTCTTTAGACGCATTGGGTCTTCCCATTGTCTCTAATCTCCTCAACAGCATCCTCTTCTACATCCCCAATGTAGTAGCAGCGATCATTGTCCTGGTCCTGGGGTTTCTTCTGGGAGACCTCCTGTCTGCGGTGGTAAGGACCGCAGCCTCCAACGCAGGGTTCAAGAATGCCGAGGGCATGGGGAAGTTAGCACTCTACGCTATTGTGTTCTTCTCTGGTGCCATCGCCCTGGACCAGTTGGAGATCGGTGTAGAGATCGTGGGCGCTGCCTTTGTCATTGCCTTTGGAGCCCTGGCCTTGGCACTGGCCCTGGCCTTTGGCCTGGGAGGAAGAGATGCAGCTGCTGAGTATCTGAAGCGGTGGTTGGAGGAGAGGAAGAGCCCAGCTAAGAAGTAGGGCATACGGCATCGTTTACCTCTCTATCATTCTTGGGATTAGCCTAGGGATGATCGTGGGAGTTTCCAGCAGAGTTGTGCTGCAGAGGGAAGTGAAACACCTGCAGCGTGAAAATAGGAAATTCAAAGAGAAGACGATGGAGGAGGGAGAGGAGGAAATAAAGCAAAGGAACGAGGAAAGCCGTGAGGCTAGCTAAAATAATTATTGGCATTGG
The DNA here is from genome assembly GCA_043818015.1 of Pseudomonadota bacterium. Classification (GTDB taxonomy): domain Bacteria; phylum Desulfobacterota; class UBA8473; order UBA8473; family UBA8473; genus JBDRGH01. The sequence goes on along the minus strand of JBDRGH010000441.1, from coordinate 3,076 downwards.
GGCTCATAGAGTTATTATCCAGTCGGCAGACAACTGACAGTGGTAGGTTGAAACTTACCAGGTGGAAGGTAGGCCCGAATTATTTTTGGAGGCAGTGTCTAAGAAGGCTGTTACTCAAGAGGAGTAGATTATGAAAGATATACAGAGCTTATTAAATTACTTTGTCTCGCAGCTCAAAGAGCTATCGACGGGTAATGAGGTTTGGCAGTTCACTGTTTCGCTTGTGATTCTGTTTGCAGGTTTTCTGGCGTTGGAATTACTCTGGCGGTACGCTAATCGGCGCATTGCGACTATTCTGAAGGAAAAGGGGTTTGACAATTGGACTCCACATTTGTCAGGTTTTCTTCCCTCGCTGCGTTTGTTTTTTGCCGCCTTGCTCCTCAGGGTTGCAGAGATTCCCCTTCATTTACCCACTCAACTGATGACGCTCGTCCATGGATTGGAGGGGTTTTTGGTTGCTTTAGCCTTCATATCCCTTTTATTCCACATGATCCTGCTATTGGACCTATTTTTTCTTTCTTTACCCTCCGAAGCAAGAAATAGGATCCCGGAACAGAGCCTGAACAATGTAAAGCGTATCCTGAGGATAATCGGGATCACTGCAGTGGCAGTAGTTTTTATCTACACCCAGAAAACTCTTTTCCCTGAATGGTTATGGAAATCCCCTGGGTGGCGATATCTGGCTCTTATAGGGACATTCGCCATTCTCTTTACCGGAGGAAAGCTTCTTGTTGGCTTCCTTTCCACCATGACCGTAGCCCTCATAGATACAGAGGAAAAAGCCAGGTTTATGTTTGTCCTTCGGGCAGCATTATGGCCCATACGTTTATTGCTGGTTGCTATAGGCATTTATGCGATGAGGGAGCTGCTACTCCTGCCTCCAGCAGCAGAACGGATTGCCGGAACTACAGTGAGTGTACTCGGCGCCATAGCGGTTGTCCTCTTCATCTATCGATTGTTGGATGTTCTCGAGCACGATTTGACAAAATTTGCAGGGAGAGAGGACACCAAGCTCGACTTGAACTTCGTAAAACTGGTCCGGATGATTACCAATGTACTGGTTTTGGTGTTTGGTGGCATATATATCCTCCAGGCAATTACTGGTAAGCCGCTGAATGCACTGCTGGCAGGTCTCGGAATCGGTGGCTTGGCAGTAGCCCTTGCGGCACAGGATACCTTGAAGAATTTTTTCGGCAGTATAATGATCATGCTGGATAAACCTTTTGTTGTGGGGGATCGGGTTTTCGTTGATGGTGTTGATGGGCCGGTGGAAGACATTGGGTTTCGATGTACGAGAATTCGTACCTTCACGGGTCACCTGGTGGCGGTTCCCAATCAGAGGATGGCAAGTATCAATATCGAGAACGTTGGTCGTCGTCCCTCTATTCGCCGTCTTGCCAATATTACTATCCCCTATGACACCCCACCTGAGAAGGTGGAGCGGGCTTTACTTATCATTCGGGAGGTCCTTGAGAACCATGAGGGTATGGACCCGGAGTTTCCTCCTCGGGTTTATTTTAACGAATTTAACGATGCATCCTTGAATATACTGATGATCTATTGGTATTTCCCGCCTAACTACTGGGATTTTCTAGCCTTTAACGAGCGGGTGAACCTCCAGATTATGCATGCGTTTGAGGCGGAAGAAATTGAATTTGCCTTCCCCACAACGACAACCTATCTGGCTCAAGACGATCGAAGGCCACTGAGTATCAGCATTTTAGGAGGTTCAAAACAGTTAGGATCCGACGAAAAGATATAATGTATTTTCTGTTTTATTTAGATTACTTAAGGTAAGAGGAGCAAAGCCATGCTGAAACTATTCAGAAAAACCTCAAAAGAAGTCGGCCTTTCCCCAGGAACCCTTGTCCACGTTGGGGAAGAGAGAACCGAGAAGGCAAAGATCACTATCATTGACTATGATGAAGCGAACTGTGAAGAGAAAGAAGTGGCAACCGTTGAAGAGTGCTTTCCCTTTAAGGATACGCCAACGGTCACCTGGATAAACATAGATGGTATTCACCAGGTTGACATTGTTGAGAAAATCGGTACACATTTTGGTATACATCCGCTCATCCTGGAAGACATCGTGCACACAGGACAACGGCCAAAGATAGAGGATTTCGAGGATTACCTGTTTATTGTAGTGATGATGCTCTCCTACGATGAAAACGATAACGAGGTAAAGGTGGAGCAGGTCAGTTTCCTTCTTGGCTCCAACTTCGTTATCTCCTTTCAGGAGAAAGAGGGGGATGTGTTTAACCCTGTACGAGAACGAATCAGGAAGGCAAAAGGTCGTATCAGAAAGATGAAGCCTGACTACCTTGCCTACGCGTTGTTGGACACCATCGTTGATCACTATTTCGTTGTCCTGGAGAGGCTCGGAGAAAAGATAGAGGCTATGGAAGAAGAGCTCGTCACCAATCCAACGCCAGGGACCCTGCAAACAATCCACTCCTTAAAGAGAGATCTGATATTCTTGCGAAAATCCGTCTGGCCACTGAGAGAGGTGGTAAACACCCTGGAAAGAGGAGAGTCAGCCCTTATTTATGAATCAACGGACGTATACCTCAGGGATGTTTACGATCACACTATTCAGGTGATTGATACCATAGAGACCTTCAGGGACATGGTCTCGGGCATGTTGGATATCTATCTTTCAAGCCTGAGCAATAAGATGAATGAGGTGATGAAGGTATTAACGATTATTGCTACCATATTTATACCGTTAACCTTTATGGCGGGTGTTTATGGCATGAATTTTAAATTAATGCCGGAACTTGAATTGGAATTTGGCTATGCTGCTCTTCTAATTTTGATGGCTCTCGTAGCGTTGGGGATGGTCAGGTATTTCAGAAAAAAGAGGTGGTTATAAGAAATGGCCGTCATAGGTGGGATACACTTTCTGTTGTGCACGTCGTTTGTGATTTTGATATCTTTTCTCATCACATTCAGGCATAAGCAGTACCTAATGTAATTGTCCTTTGTTGATAGGGTGTATGAATGAAAAAGAGTAAATTAAATATCCTGGTGGCTGCTTCAGAGGCTGCACCTCTTGCACAGGCCGGTGGTTTGG
>JBDRGH010000440.1:0-3154 GCA_043818015.1 Pseudomonadota bacterium | reverse complement strand
AGAAAATCAGGAAACTCCTGTACCTTTTTTAGCTTGATTTGACTGAAAGGTTACGGTATGCTGCGCAGCTAACGTAGCTCAGTCAAATTCTTGTTATTCCAGGGACTGAGTAAGTCTAACAACGGAGAGGGTTTGAGCTACAGATTATTAAGAGGAAGGAGATGGAATGTGAAGGTGAGAAACACGGTAGTCATGGCAATTGTCCTGTTGGTAACCAGCTTTTTCATTTACGGCTCTTTGAGCCACGCAAGAGAAGTCAGGGGGGTAACAGATAATTCGGTAAAGATCGGTGTAATTCTAGATCAAACTGGCCCTGCTGCCTCTATTACTGTTCCTTGCACACAGGCAATCAGGACCTATATAAGACACGTTAATGATAGTGGGGGCGTCCACGGCCGACAAATCGAGGTATCTGTTGAGGATGACCGTTACTCAATTCCAGCCACCATCGCTGCATACAAAAAGCTAGTCTTCAAGGATAAGATTTTTGCATTTATAGGTCCTGGATCCGGAGGTTTTGTAAGAATACTATGGAAAAAGATACAGGCAGACAAACTTCCAAATATATCAGTCGTATTTCCGGAAATCGCTGTCAACCCTTTCAAAAGATATATATTTACAACCAGCGATACCTACGAAGGTCAGGTACGGGTTCTTATCGATTACATCGTCAAAGATTACAAATTGAAGAACCCGAGGATTGCCTTGGTATATCCAGACACAGAAACGGGAAAGATTGATATGAGACCCGCGATAGCAAGGCTAAAAAAATACAATCTGGAACCGGTCACAACAGAGATATTTATGGCTGGGGCCATTGATGCCAGCTCTCAGGTGATGAATATGAAGAAGCAAGGTGCAAACGCCGTACTCCATGTAGGATGTATTACTGCCTCAGCAATGACCGTGATAAGGGACCTGAGAAAGTTTGGATTAAAGATACCTGCCTTTAATAGCTGGGGATCGATGCTTGACGAGAAGGTTCATACCCTCGGTGAATATGCGAAGCGATTCTATGGTGTTCATGCGATTGCTCCCTGGTACGGTGAAGGCCCCGGTGTCGCCTCTATGAGAGAGATAACTTTAAAATATAATCCGGGAACTGAGAAACCCTATCGTGGCACCTTATACACCCATGGATGGGTTCTTGCCACCGTCCTTGTCGAAGGGATGAAGAGAGCCGGCAGGAACCTTGATCCGGAAACCCTGGTAGATGCCCTTGAAACTGTTAAGGATTTCGATACCGGGGGACTTTGCAATCCTCTTACTTATTCTTCTACCAGTCATAAAGGTGGAGATTCGTGGAGAATTTATAGGTCGGACCCGGTCAAGGAAAGGTACGTACCTATAACGGGATGGAGAAAGTCAGAGTAAGTCACGCATTAGGAAACTAGCAGCCGAAAGATTACCGCTGAGGCATGGTGAATAGGAGCCAGGATCGTTTTCCCTCACTGTAACTTCGTTAGGTGAGGGAATAACCTGGTTTCTACGTAGCCTCTCCCTCCAAGAGAATAATAGGAAGCAAGCAGTATTTTATCCGCACAATATCCTGCATCTCAGGATGCTTCCAATGAGTCCTAAAGGCCCTACACTTTCCCGCATGAGCGGCCACTTCTCATCAACTGAAGGGGGGTGTCTTCATGAACAAAGAAGCAGGAAGAATTGAGCAAGCCTACCGTGAAGCAGTAACAGAATTCAACACAGATTCAGGGATTCCTGTCAAAGGAGTATATACCCCGGATGACATCGCAGGGATCGACTTTGATAAGGACATTGGCCTTCCCGGGCAGTATCCATTTACCAGGGGGCATCATCCCCACATGTATCGGGGCAAACTCTGGAATATACGGCAAATCTCTGGCGTCTCAACACCAGGAAGACAGAATGAAAGGCTTAAGTTTCTCATAGAACAGGGTGCGAATGCTTTAAATTGTGAGGTGGATGGAACAACATGGTATGGAATGGAACCAGACCAACCATATGCTGAGGGTCACTTTGGCGTCTCCGGTGTCGCCTTACACACGTTAAGGGATGTGGAGACTTTGATGGAGGGTCTGCCTTTAGAGCAACTGAGCATGAATTGGAATGATCCCCTTCCGGGGGTTGCACAGGCTTATGTATTGGTTGCTAAGAAACAGGGCTACGATTTACGCGACTTGAGGGCTGTTCATGCAGCAATACACATTTTTTTGCCGGAATGCCTGCCGAGTTATCCCGAGTTACTGTACGTTGGTGAGCGGTTCTCGACACTTGCAAGGTGGGGAAACGATTTTTGTGAGTATGCCATCAAGAATTTGCCGAAGTGGAACCTGTGGTATTGTGATGCTGGTGCGATCCGTGAGTCAGGTGCCAATGCAATTCAGGAAATGGCGTTTGCTATCGCCAGCCGTAATGAGCTCGTTCGTGAGCTGCTAAGGAGAGGTATAGATATAAATGTCATAGGACGGAGACTGAGTCCTACTATCGCTCTCAGCCGTGATTTCTTTGAGGAGATAGCCAAGATCAGGGCAGCTCGTCGGATTTGGGCCAGGACAATGAAGGAAGAGTTTGGAGCTACAGATCCTGCTGCTATGTGTCTTAGGATTCACGGAAATGTGCAAGGAAGCCTTTATACTCGTGGGCAACCATTGGTAAATATCGCCCGAGGGGCCATAGGGACCCTGGCTGGAGTTATCGGTGGTTGCATGGGGATTCAAGTTGCTTGCTACGATGAAGCATGGTGCACTCCCACGGAGGAGGCGGTGTCACTGGCTATGAGGACGCAGCAGGTGATACGCTATGAGTCAGGAGTAGCCAAGGTTGCTGATCCCCTGGCAGGCTCGTACTATATAGAGTGGCTGACCAGCAAAATGGAGAAAGAGATCGAGGCTTTGGTGGAAAAGGTAGAGCAAATGGGCGGCTGGATGGCTGCACTCCAGAAAGGTTGGATTCAGGAGGAGGTAAGGAAGGGGGCCTTGGACATTCAGAGTAAAATCGATAGTGGGGAGAGGTCAGTCGTTGGCGGTAATCGCTTTGTTGTTCCTCCGGAGGAAGATTTCAAACCCCAGATTTACGCTCCGGACCAATCTGATGTCGATGCCTATATCGCGGAGTTCAAGGAGTTTAAAAAGAGTCGAGACAAAGAGAGGGTCAAGGAAGTATTAGAGAACTTACG
>JBDRGH010000439.1:0-2331 GCA_043818015.1 Pseudomonadota bacterium | reverse complement strand
CCCAGGGTGTTTTCGGTGGCCTTGGCCTCCGCCTCAGATCGGAGACTTTCAATCTTCCCCTGAAGTTCACCCACCATGGTATCCTTCCGCGAGAGTTCATCCTTAAGCGCATCTGTGTTATCAAAGTGCTGTGTATATAGGAGTGACCCGATAATTAACGCTGCAGCCAATAAGACCGCAAGTATTACTATGACAACATTTTTCATGGCCACCTCCCTGCATTACTGATTTAAGAGAGTCAGGCTCACCTCCGAGCTATTGTGAAAAATCGCGCGATCCCATAACAACTTCTACGCTACCTCGAAGTTGCCGCAGCCCCACGATAATATCACCCAGTTTTCTCTTGGGCACGTGGTGCACGTCTTCGCTGTCACGCCAATACCTGATATCACCATTCATTGCTCTATTCCTCCATCACAGAACTTCCTTCCCGCTTATGTCCTCGCAGTGTTATCTTCTCGCCCGGCTCAGGCACCATGAGCTCCAATGGGGATGCCATGTCTCTAAAATATTCTATTCTCGCAGTGACCTGTTTTCGCACCTCCCGCTGGAGGTGGACCAGGGCAAGGATGGATGCCTCACATCTCTTGGCCATATCAATGGATCCTGTCACGGTTCCGTGTCCCGGAACTTCAGTGTCCATGTGAAAGGCCTCGTGGATGATAAGCGTGCTGCCTTTTGCGAGGACCATACTCTCAGAGGTAGGCCTGCCATCACCACTATAATAGACTGATTCATTCCCGGCATCTATTCTCAGGGCCAGATCTCTCTGGGAATGAGCATTCTGAGCAGTTCGAAAGGTGAGGCCCATAGCCTCCACCTCCTTGCGCGGCTCTACCTCCAGGAACTTGAGCGGGAATTCCAACTTGTCTTGAAAGCCGGGATAGGCAAGCTCAACGCATCTTCGAGTGAAAGACTCCAGTCCCTTTTGTCCCAGAAATATCAAGGGATTGTGGCGTCCTTCTTCCCAAAACCGCACCAGGAGGGCAGGGATCCCTAGAGTGTGATCACCATGGAAATGGGATATCCAGATAGCATCGAGTGAGTCCTTATTCGGCTCTTCTCTCCAGAACTGTGGGGGAGCGGTAAAGCCGCAGTCGAGCAGCACCGTCACGGGCAAAGGCCCTTCCCCATAACGGATCAAAATCGACGTGTTGGGAAGTGTTTCGTCAAAAGCCTCACCCACACCCAGAAAAACGACCTCAATCATGGCTAATCCACCTCTCACCCACACATAATTACACGAAGCCACTCACGCTCTGTACCGTTGCTGTTGAATATAACACAAAACACACATCAGTGCGACCGATCCCATTACACATCCACAGGGACAAGAGTGGAGTCTCAGAAGACACACAGGAATGTGCCCCCAGAATCCCTAAAAATCCTTTGGTGCTCGATCTCCTGAGTATTTTCGCTATGGTTATACACTTCAATTTTACCAGGGAAGCCGTCATCCGAATCACTGGCCGCCAATACGACGCTGATTTAAAGAGACAATTAGTGGAGCCTATCCTGCAATTCTCCCTAACGGACTCGCAGTGAGTGCAAAGACGGAGCTCCGGATGCATAGGGTTTTTCTCTTCTCTCTGTTCCTGGCGTTACCAGTCCTCGTGACGGGATGCATGAAAATAGGCCCCGATTACCATCGGCCTGACATAGGGATCCAGGTGCCTGATGCATTCCAGCACTCGTCAGAAAAGGTGGCAACGCCTTGGCCCGAAGATGAATGGTGGCGCGCATTTGGCAATCCGGAACTCAACCTGCTCGTGGAAGCGGTGCTTCAAAAAAACCTGGACATCAAGAAAGCGAGAGCGAGGATCCTGGAGATCCGCTCCCAGTTTGTCCAGACCAGAGCAGACCGCTTCCCCCGGCTAAATTTCCAGGGCCAGGCACAGCGCCAGACGGTAGAGGTGGAATTGCTTACCCTTCAGGGCATCACACAGGAGCAGCGCAGAACAACGATCGACTCATATAGCCTCTCTTTACCCGCATGTTTTGAGGTGGATTTATGGGGCCGTCTCGCCCGGGCAAAGGATACCAGTTTTTTTCCGGGCCCCGGGCGTTCAGATCCAGGATATCCATTCAAAAGGTGCAAGTATCGTCCGTGTGAAAAACCTTTGATAAGTCTGACTGACCGGGGAGGTGTTGATGGAGTTGGCATTTCAATTACTTGGGATGACTTCGTAGGGACCCTGAACAGTTGAAAAGTCCGAGTCAGATTTCTCGCTTCACCTTTATGATTGGTTTGCGAAGTCTATAATCGACCGATTTTTAGGGTTTCGTAACGTAGTCATACAAAATGAGGGCTATTCAAAGTCAGACATTGGC
>JBDRGH010000438.1:0-2151 GCA_043818015.1 Pseudomonadota bacterium | reverse complement strand
AATTCTCAACCCTGTTACTTCAATCTCAGTAAGGAGTACGGATCGACCCGGGCTCCGTGTAACCGGACCCCCCAATGGAGGTGTGGACCGGTTACTCTCCCAGAGGAACCAGCGAGACCCAAAATTCCCCCCTTTTCAACTCTTTGGCCTTCCTTAACATCAATACGAGATAGGTGAAAGTACATAGTATAAAGCCCCTGTCCATGATCCACGATTACTGACTTGCCACTAAAATACAGTTCACCTGTCAATGCAATAATACCACGATTCGAGCACCGGATCTCCTGCCCCATACTGGCCTTCAGGTCTATTCCGCTGTGAGGATTCCTCTGCAAGTTGTTGAGAAAACGTCTTACCCCAAATGAACTGATAACCTTCCCATTCAAGGGTTTCATGAACTCCCCGTGCCAGACTTTCTCCCTTCTCTCTTCCATCCATACCCTTTTGACCGTCTTCTCCTCTTCGTGCACCCGCTCCAGGGTCTTTTGATCCAATTCAACCATTTCCCTCGGTAAGGTCAATCTTTGGGTGCCGAAATGCCTCTTTATTACCCTGATTCGATGCACGCTTTCTATAGTATCACCTGAACTGTCCTTTGCAAATATCAGTAGTCGATGCGTTCCAGATTTGGCTTCCAGATCTATACCAATGAGAGTACGAAAAGAGATCCCCTTCTTCATTTCGTGAAAGGCCAGATCTCTCCTTTGAAACGTTCCCGTGACGGAACTAACACCTTCAGCGGTAACAACGTCAATGACACATATCTCGCCCTGACCGACCGGCTTAGGATACCACGTTACTTCAAGGACACTCTCTTTTTCTTTAGCGAACGCGGCACCCGACAAGAAAAGCACAAAAAGAGAAAAAGAAAGCAGCCAGTAGAACAAAAATTGGATCTTCACCGTAACATTTTGCAAACTTCTCTGTTTCAAGGTATCACTTCTCTTTGATAAGCTCCTTAACCTGGGTGATTATCTCTCCTCGATATAACTTAACATTTATCCTTTCCCCAACCTTTAATACCTTGGCATCCTTCACGATATCATAGTTGGGCAGGCTTCTCGTGATACTGTAACCCCTTCGCAGAATGTTCAAAGGGCTTAGGCTATCTAACCTCCCCAGCAACCTCTCAAACTTCTGTCTTTGGGTTCTGAGATAATGCTTCAAGGAGATATCGATTTCTTTCCTCAGTTGAATAACAAGGCTCTGTAAGCCCCCTACCCTGCCTTTCGGGCTGACAGCGAAGAGAGAAACTCGCCGTCTCTCAAAGCGTTCAGTTTTTCGTAGCAACAAACTGGACATATGGATTGACAGACGATCAAGAATGTCGTCAACCCTTAACCTGAAATCATTCAAGCGTCTCCTGGGGTCAATCAGTCTCCTGCCAAAAGAATCCAGGTTGGTGCGATGGGATCCCATGAGCTGATATACAAGATTCTTCAGTCTTACCTTCCACTGTTCCAAGGAAATTATCAGTTCAGACTTGTTCCGCACTACCAGTTCCGCTGCCGCAGAAGGTGTAGGGGCTCGCAGGTCCGCTACAAAATCAGCAATTGTGAAATCTATCTCATGCCCAACCGCCGATATTATAGGAATCTCCGAGTGGTAGATCGCTCTTGCAACAATCTCTTCATTGAAAGCCCAGAGGTCCTCCAGAGACCCTCCTCCTCTACCCACAATCATCACATCGATATCAGATCTTTTGCTGAGTTCTTCTATGGCGTTGGCAATCTCCAGGGCTGAACCTTCTCCCTGAACCCTAACAGGGAAGATCAGAATCTCTGCATTGGGGAATCGGCGGAGAATAATATTTATCATATCCCGGACAGCGGCTCCTGAAGGAGAAGTAACCAGTCCGATCTTCCTAGGTAATAGAGGTAACGGTTTCTTGTGAGAATCATCAAAGAGTCCGTCACGCCTCAGCCTCTCTTTCAATTGCTCATAAGCGAGTTGAAGGGCCCCAACCCCCTTTGGTTCTACATAATCTACCACAATTTGGTAATCGCCCCTGGGTTCATAGACACTCACCCTCCCCCGGCATATCACGTGAAGACCATCCTCTAGTTCGAATCTAAAGAATCTCATATGGGATTTGAAGAGCACTGTTCTAATCTGGCTATGTTCGTCCTTGAGGGTAAAGTACAGATGGCC
>JBDRGH010000437.1:0-3315 GCA_043818015.1 Pseudomonadota bacterium | reverse complement strand
CGTGTTTTGACCGCCGGCGGTGTTACAAAAGATGATGTGGTCCAAATAGCTTTTGGATATGGTTTGCTTACCGGTGCTTTTGGGTTGCACTACGGTGCCGAAAGGGTAGGGGCTTCCGTTATTCCTACTTCCAGCGGACGTACTGAACAACAAATTGCCATAATGAAGGACTACAAAACCACGGCGCTTCTATGTACGCCGTCTTATGCTTTGAAGATAGCAGATACCATGGCGGATATGGATATCGACCCCAAGTCCCTCAATTTAAGAGTCGGTTTGTTTGGTGGTGAACCATGGTCAGAATCCACGAGAAGAGAGATAGAAGAAAGGCTATATATTCACGCTACTGATAATTACGGGCTTAGTGAGGTGATAGGGCCCGGTGTTGCCTGTGAATGCCAATATAAAGACGGACTTCATCTCTTCGAAGATCACTTCATTCCAGAGATCATCAATCCATCAACCGGCACCGTCTTGTCCCCCGGGCAAGAAGGAGAGTTAGTCATCACCACTCTTACCAAAGAGGCATTCCCCATGATCCGTTTTCGGACGGGAGACATCACAACACTAAATTGGAATCGATGTGAGTGCACCAGGACCTCCGTTAGACTCAAAAAGGTAATGGAGAGAACTGACGATATGCTGATAATCAGAGGTATTAGTGTCTTTCCCTCCCAGATCCAGCAGGTGCTATACGATGTAGAAGGATGTGAACCTCATTTCCAATTGGTCATCGACCGAAAAGATCGCATGGATGTATTGGAGGTACTGGTGGAAGTCTCCGAAGTCATATTCTTTGACGAGATGAAAAGACAGAGCGAACTTTTGGAAGATATTAAGCGAAGACTTTCCAGTGTGCTTGGGCTCAGCGTTGAGGTTAAGCTGGTCGAACCTCAATCCATAGACAGGGATGTGAAGAAAAGGAAGAGGATCATCGATAAAAGAATCCTTTAACCTCTAGTCATACTTCAGAAAGGGAGTATGGGAACACTCGGGGGAGGGGTATATGACTTTCAACGTGGGTCAGAACTTTGGCGCGTCATAGTTTACATAATATATCTTATCGGACATAAAGCCGCAACAACGATATTTCAGTATCAGTCCTTATACGACTCTTTTATTAATCTGTTAAGATATCCCTCGGGATCACCAATTAACTCTTCCGTCACCAAGAATTCGTCCACTCCAGTTCTTTCTTTAATTAGTTTAACCCCGTGTTCGTAGTTCTTCAGGAGTTCAGTACAGATATCGAAGGCATCTCTGCCACTTTCCATTGCCATCTTGGCTACCTCGTCCAACGCTCCGTCAGAAAAAGTAACTTTGGAAGTGTACTTCCGGAGAAACCATTTTTCAAACTCTTTTACCGCCTTGAAAGAAGACGATATTTCTTCAAGGATTGAATCAATATCCACCCTCGTAGCTATTGCTCTATCAATCAAGAAATCGATTCGATTAGCCGTAAGGTCAATCGCGAATTTCCCTAATAGTTCCTTCCGGCGCTTCTCTAACGATCTTTTCATGGCTTCTTTTTCTTCCAAAAAGAGCTTATCATATATCGCGAGCATCTCTTGATCGTTGGGGTCTGAAATCAATTTATTGAGTTCTCCTTCAGGGTCTTGGACCGTCTCTTTCGTGGTTACGAACCTTTTAATATCTGTCGATGGCAATTTCTTCTCGAACTTTAAAAGAACCTTTTCAACGGCGCTAATTAATCCACGGGCCCCAGTTCTATGTTTATAGGCCTTTTTGGCCAGCATGTACAAGGCCTCAGGTTGAAACTGCACATCTATCCCGTATGCTCTAAAATCCTTTTTCTTACCGCTAATTACTGAACTATTCGGGTTCATGAGAATTTGGTACAAATCATCGGCAGTCAATTTTTCGTACACCGCGATCACCGGCAATCTTCCGATAAATTCCGATTCGAAGCCGTAACTTATGAAATCTTCAGCACTAACGTGCTCGAGAAACTTTGTTTCTTCGTCTTTGGATCTTATGTCAGCCCCGAAACCTATCCCTTGTTTCTTCAGCCTTTTCTTAATTATATCTTCCAATCCTTCGAAGGCTCCACTTACAATAAAAAGGATATTCTGTGTATTGATCGTCTTTTTCTTCCTTTTGCCAGTCTTTCTGAACTCTTCTATCGCTTCCAATTGGGACATGGGGTCATGGGGAACCTTCAAATCAACGTCTGTCTCTTCCAATGGCTTCAATAGAGCTCTCTGAACACCGGTCCTCGATACGTCAGGACCTATCATATTGCTGCTTGAGGCTATTTTATCTATTTCATCTAGGTAGATGATGCCGTATTGAGCCAGTTCGATATTGCCGTCCGCTTCATGGACCAGATCTCGTACGAGATCCTCGACATCACCCCCCACGTAGCCGGTCTCACTGAATTTTGTTGCATCCCCTTTCACGAACGGAACCCCGATCTTCTTGGCTATCAGCTTAATAAGATATGTCTTTCCTACTCCTGTAGGACCGATCATTATTATATTATTCTTTATATTCCCAACAAGCCCTTGACTATCGGCTTTATTACGTTCTAGCAACCTTATTCTGTTAAAATGGGTACATATCTTGGTAGCAAGTATTTCCTTGGCCTCTTTCTGCTTGACAATGTACTCATCGAGATACGCCTCGAGTTCCTCAGGCTTCATATCAAATTTGATCTGTGCGGTTTCCTCCTGCTTATCCCGTTTCTCAGTATCAATATAATCAGAGTCCAGCTTGGGAGAAAAAGTCGGCAAAGCCAGTTTGATATGAGCACCATATTTCCTTTGAAGATATTCATTAAGTTCCTTTTCCAATTCCTTCGGATCAGGAAATTTATCTTTTGAATATTGCATTGTATTCACCCACTCTCACGTCTTCATTCTCCTCATTAAATAACATAATGACGGAAGATGAAAAGTCAAACCTTTTCAGAAACAATCTCATCTCATTCAAGGAGCAAAGAAAAAGATACCCCAAAAAGAGCAAATAGTCAGGCGCCTGAAAACCATTTGCGAAGAAACCCCAGGCGGGTCTTGCGTTCCTTCCTTAGTTTTGTCACATATCTCTTTAACGCTTCCCTGTTATCTTCACTTAGTTCTGCAAACGACACTCCAACATTATAAAGGTATTCATCATTCTCAGGCGTAAGATCATACCAAGAAACCTCTCCCAGGACAGTGATACTTCCGAATCCGGATGGTAAATCAACCTCTATCTTTAATTTATTCTTGTCTAACCCTGATATAGAGGAGCAAATATGAAGTCCATCAACCTGCACTACATTAGTTCTCAAGCAAGCTCCGTTGGTAGAAATGC
>JBDRGH010000436.1:0-3290 GCA_043818015.1 Pseudomonadota bacterium | reverse complement strand
TTGAAAAAATCCACCCGGGATCGGGATCGGTCTGACCATGGAAGCAACACCCAAAACGCTCAAGATGTTGAAGACATTGCTCCCTACCAGATTGCCGATGCTGATGTCCATCTCCTTCCGCATGGCAGCAACAACAGAGGTGGCGAGTTCCGGCAGGGAAGTTCCGAAGGCAACGATTGTCAAACCGATGAACTTTTCACTGACCCCCAGTACCTGCATGATTCTCACAGCCGAATCGACTACAATCTGAGCACCGGCGATAACACCGATAGTGCCTATGATGATGAAAATAATCTGTTTTGACCTGGAACTGATATATTCAATCTCCTTACAGCTCTCCTCAAGGACTTCTATCATCTCGCAAGAACCCCGCTCTGCTTCCTTCTCGCAAAGATAATAATTGGCAAACGTATAAAGGATAATGCCACCAAACAGGGTGATGCCTTCAAATCTTCCGAGCTGCGAATTCAGCGAGAGTACCAGAAGATAGAGAGAAATACCGAGCATGATAGGGATATCTCGTGTCACTACCGACCGACTGCTCGTAATAGGCTGAAATAGCGCCGCCAGACCGAGAATAAGGGCGATGTTGCAGATATTGCTTCCCACTACGTTACCAACCGCAATCATGCTCTTCCCTTGAATTGAAGATACCAGGCTTACGACCAGTTCAGGTGTGGAGGTCCCGAAGGCGACCACTGTTAAACCGATAACGCAGGGGGTTATGCCGAGGCTTCTCGCCAGGCTGGAAGATCCTTTGACAAGCCATTCAGCACCATAATAAAGCAGCACAAATCCGACAAGACAAAGCAAAATACTCAGCGTCATCACAGGATTCCTATTCTCCTCAGATGGAACTCCATGATCCAAATCGCTGTTAGGTATTCATATGACCATGGAAAGTCGGTGAAAACTACCTCATTTCTCATCGCAGGCTATCTACGGCTATTCTCTAGGATATATAGAGAAAACAATGCCCGTGTCAAGGAGTCTTTTCACTGGAGTTTCCTGAATTTATAGTGAACCCCTTTGTCTCATGGCGAAATTTGCTGGAGCAGTGGGGTACCCATCCAGGTGAGCAGGAAGGGGAAAGCCAGCCCGAAGAGGTTGGAAGGGGAAAGTATTCCCCACCTGCGAGCCCCGAAAAGGTCACTGCGGAAGCAGTGAGCGAAGGGATAAAGGGGTTGACTTAAATAATGCCAGATTAGTAATGAAATCATGGTGTTGCGAAAATACTTCGCCAGAAACTCGGGAAACTCTTGGTCTTTTCATAAACAGAGTTTTACATCAAACCCCGATAGAGATAATGACAGGTCTCGCATCCGTCTGGAGGGGGAGGCAGGATCATAGAGTCAGTCGGCCCCCTGCCTCGAAATCTCTCTAGAGTCAAGAGGTCCAGAAATTCCGGTCGGAGGCTCTTAGTCCTCTTTTCAAAACAGTCCCGGAATCTTTGATAAGCCGGAGCCGCCCAGATCTCGCCAAAGCTTTCGTCGTTGATGTTGCCAAATCTGCAGATGGGGGCCTTTCTCCACTCTCCACGAAAGACCCTCTTTTCGGCATAGGATAGAGTAATGCAGGGAGACACGAAACCCTCCCAGTTGAAAAAGGCCGTGTTGAGAGGGTCGTGTTCACATATCCTCATTTCCCCGGGGGAAAGGTCATAGACACGCATGTATAAGCCGTTCCTCCTTGCCTTTTTCATGCTGGCTCTAACAATCCTTCGAAGCTCCCTGGGCTCATGCCCGTCCCAGGTAAAGAGGCGCTCCCTGTCTCGCTCCATGTTCAGTATCACATCCTGGTTCTTAATAACCAATCTGTCGATATTGAGACGGAGGCAGAGGTCTACCAGAACGGGCGGTTCGTGAAAGTTGTCCGGCATCATGACGAAAAACAGCATGGTTAGCGGAGTTTTCCCGTTGCCCGTTTTCCTCAGTCTGTCGAGAAACGTTACATGATCAATAACCTGCTCAAAAGAAGCTCCCTGTCGAATCTTTTCGTAGGTTTGAGCCGTTGCTCCATCCACGGAATACGCGATCCAATCGAGAGAAATATGCAGCAGTTCCTCCGATAATTCGGGGGTCAATAACGTGGCATTTGTACTGAATCCCACGGCACATCCAGACTCCTTCGCCAGCGTTAACATCCTGAGGAGCAGGGGATGGATCAGAGGTTCTCCGCCCCCAGTCAGATCTACCTCCTCCACCTCTCGAAACGACTTGGCTATCTTTTCGTAGGTCTCCCAGGACATATCCGCCGTGGGAGAGCGCATTTCGTACCATGGGCACATGATGCAGTGCAGATTGCATCTCATCGTCGGCTCTATTTGAAAAAGCCGAAAGGGTCTTCCTGCGGACGTAGGTAAAGATAATTTCTTCATGCCTCAAGGAATATTCTTTCTACCTCTTCCTGCCTCACCTGCCGGATTGCCTTATCCAGTGTGGCAAACCAGCTCTCGCGCCCCCTCTTGCTTCCCCTTCGCATAGTCGTAACAGCCGCATGGATTACATCTCGCTCTGTTTGGTGAAGCTTGCTGAGGAAGGATAGATATCCTTTCTCTGACTGATAGGTCAGTTTTACCATGTCCTCATAGGTAGTGCCGTTTGAATTTGCAAGATCGAGGTAATGATCGAGGAGTAACTCAATCTCGTGCAGCTGTTTGCGGCGGACTTTCTCGGTGTAATATCCTTTTCTCTCTTTGTCCAGGATCTTCCTTGTATCAATCTCTATCAGGCGTATTTCCAAAGCCCGTTCCTTCCCTCGAAGTATCTCTGTAGCCGCATTGAAGGCCAATCGCTTGGTAAAAAGGATATTTTTCCGTGTTGGAATGAGAGTTTTCCTGAAACTAATGTAGTCATATAACAGAAAGGGGAGGACGAAGATCTTCCAGCCCACCTTGGCCCTTCTTGTCTCAAGGAGACTCCTGGCGATTTTGTCAGCCTGCCGTACCTCATGCTTCCAGATAACGCGCAAATTTCCCATAGAGTTATCCTTCTCCCATTGAGGTGGGGAAAAGCGTTCGACAATTGAAAAGAAACGATTAAGTCCTTCAGGCGACGAGCCGAAGTCAGCTCCCCTGCTCGTGAACCGCGTTAGTGTTTGTTGACATAGTAACAGAAGTACTAGCCTGTGGCAAGGACATTGTTCTGCAGGGTAATGTAAAATCTTTTGTGTAAAAAGAGAGAGGGGTGTTATCCTCTTGGGAGATTTTTGGAGAAAATCAAATCCCAATTCGAAAGGAGGACACACCCCATGTCAGGATTCTTATGGAAGGCAACTGTACGTAATGTAAA
>JBDRGH010000435.1:0-2674 GCA_043818015.1 Pseudomonadota bacterium | reverse complement strand
TCCATCCGTAGACCGATTTGTAAAGATATCGGCGCCCGTAACGAACCCGTATCGTTACAAAAGGGGTAACAAGGCTCCTTATCCACCTGCTTGTCGATAGAAAAATCAAAGAAGATCTGATTGAATCGCCATAGCTTGCAACACGCGGCTTAGTTCTTCATGCGTCATTCTGCAACTTCGCTACAGAATGACGCTTATTCGAAATGTGGAATAAAAAAGGCAGGGAGATACCCTGCCTTGCTTATTGCAACTTGGGATTTGATAACTTCTCGTTAATTACTAAAATTCTCCCTCTTAGTATTTTACCTTGGAATTCCACCTAATATTCGAAAGTATCTTAGACTCAGGGATGTAAAGGCAAAACCTCTCCGTGGTGCCAACCAAATTGCTTCCCTCGAGGCATATGATCTTTAAATACCAGCCCTTTGTGTTCCCGTGTCAAACTATTTAATAATAACAACCAGACAAAAGAAGCCGTCTTGTTTACTTAGAACTTCCTTTTATTGCTTTTTCAACCACATCTTTCGGCAAAGATGCAGCTGATAGTAAGGCCTTTCGCACCGTAGATCCCGCTTCTGAACCGACTTTATTAGCGCCTTTTATAGCTCCCTGAATTGCAGAACTCGCAGCTTTGGCTGTATCAACACCTATTTCTCCAGCTGCCTTTATAGCTCCTTCCACAGCGGCGACAGCGGTGGAACCCAGATCCGCACCGATTGTAGAAGCTCCATCAATCACACCTACTGTAGCTTTCTGTGCAGCCGCAACTACGTCTCCTCCAATCTCAGAAACACTGAGTACAACTCCCCTGACGGTGCCCTTAGCAACATCTGCAATTGAGGCACCCACTTGATGAGCACCTTTGATTGCACCTGTCCCGATGGCTGTAACTTCATCAAGGCTTGCAGTGCCTATATCGCCAATATCCTTGACAGTTCCTACAAGTTGATTCTTGATAGTTGTTCGTAGTGCGGAAAATACATCATCAACACCCTGAATTGCAGCAACTACGGCATTCGTCGTTTCCTTCACAATCTTATCCAGCATCTTGTCTCCTCCTTTCTCAAAGAATATATTTTATTATATAGAATCTCACAGCCAATGTCTATTAGATTTTGGTCAAACGAATTGCCTCATAAAAAAGGTTACCCGAAGCATGATTAAAAAGGGATCGTTGACTCATAATGGATGTTACCCGATAAAGGGGACCCAAAGGAGAGCTGACTATGAGTCCACGATCAAAAAAAGAATATGTCGAAGCCATTTTTTTACGATACAAAAAAGCGTCTTGTAAGGAAAGAACCATCATCCTCGATGAATTCTGTGCAACTTGCGGGTATCACCGAAAGCATGCGATCCGATTACTGCGAAGATTTAGACGCTTCGTAAAACCCAAAGTTAGAAGGCGAGGCAGATCTCCAGTTTATCACCGAACCATCATCCTCAAACCCCTTAAACAAATCTGGCTCGCTGCCAACCTCCCCTGCTCAAAACGCCTCAAGGTCATTCTCCCTCTCTGGCTCCCCGGTTATATCCAATCCTTCGGACCTCTGTCTTCAGAAGCCTCTGAGGCCCTCCTCAAGATCTCTGCGGCCACCATCGACCGACTCCTTCTTCCTACCCGGATCAAATATAACAAACGAGGCAGATCCACCACCAAACCTGGAACCCTGATCAGAAAACATATCCCCATCAAAACCAACCAATGGGACGAATCTCGCCCCGGCTTTCTTGAAGCCGACACCGTCGCCCATTGCGGCCAATCCCTGTCCGGAATGTTCGCCTATACCCTTGACTGCGTTGACATTGCCACTGGCTGGTCTGAACAAAGAGCCGTCTGGGGAAAAGGGGAATCCGACGTCCTTAAACAAATCAAAAATATCGAAAAATCCCTACCCTTCCCCTTGCTCGGCTTCGATTCCGATAACGGAGGGGAGTTTCTCAATTATCACCTCCTTAAACATTTTGCTCAAAGACAACGCCCCGTTCAGTTTACTCGCTCTCGGGCCTACCACAAAGACGACAACGCTCATGTCGAACAGAAAAACTGGACCCACGTCCGTCAGTGGCTCGGTTACCAACGTTTAGATGATCCCAACGTTGTCCCTCTCCTCAATGACCTCTATGGTCACCAATGGAGACTCTTTCATAACTTCTTCTGCCCTTCAATGAAACTTCTCTCCAAAGAAAGGGTCGGCTCAAAAACCCTCAAACACCATGACCCTCCTAAAACTCCCTACCAGAGAATCCTCGAATCTCCTCATATCCCTCCCCAAATAAAACAGGACCTCCCCAAACAACTTGAAACACTCAACCCCTTTGTGCTAAGAGATGCCATGGAGAAGAAACTCAAAAAGATACTCAATCCCTCCCTTTCATCCTCTTCTCTTCAACGATCCCTCCGGTAACATTTTCTTATGAGTCAACAGGATGCGTCACCCTCGGCACGACCTGTTTCCATGAACTGCTTAAGGGGTTCAGGATGGATAGAAAATTACATCAACAGGCATTCTTTATCTTGTCAAAAGATCTTTTTTTTGATAAAAGGTAGATATGTCCACAGATAAGAAAGAACTTACAGAGGCATTACGATCGGCCGTCAAGACCCTGATCCTTCAGGAGGTCAGGATCATCCAGTTAGAACAGACTCACTCCCCTCCCTTCATGATTGATG
>JBDRGH010000434.1:0-2024 GCA_043818015.1 Pseudomonadota bacterium | reverse complement strand
TATCCCGGCATATGAAAGGGGGCTAAAGGTCTTAGAGGAGAAAGGGTACAAGAAGGTTTCCCCCTTCCTCATCCCTTCAGCTATTCCCAATCTCGCCGCAAGCCAGGTAGCCATCCACCTGAAAGCAAAGGGACCCAATGCCTGCTCAACGGATGCATGCGCAGCCGGCGCGCATTCCATAGGTGGTGCGCTGAGGATAATCCAGCGGGGTGACGCCGATATTATGATTGCTGGAGGGGCTGAGTCTCTTACTACTCCCCTTATCCTGGCTGCTCCCTGTAACATAAAAGCCCTTTCCGTAAGAAACCACGAACCAGAAAAGGCGAGCAGACCTTTTGATCGAGAACGGGATGGGTTTATACTGAGTGAGGGGGCTGGGATTTTGGTCTTGGAGGAGTTAAGTCATGCTTTGAGGCGGAATGCCAGAATCTATGCAGAGATGGTAGGCTATGGGATGACGTCTGATGCCTACCATATCGTGAGCCCTGATCCAGAGGCAAAAGAAACGGCCAGGTGCATGCAGATAGCCCTCAACGATGCAGAAATCGATCCAGAAGAGGTAGACTACATAAATGCCCATGGGACATCAACGCTCTACAATGACAGAGTGGAGACGCTGGCGATAAAAAAGGTATTTGGGAGGCATGCCTATAATCATCTGGCGATTAGTTCAAATAAGTCGATGATAGGCCATCTAATGGGGGCAGGAGGAGGTATCGAGGCAGTCTTTACTGTTTTGACTATTCACAACGGAATAATCCCCCCAACGATAAATTATGAGAATCCAGATCCCGATTGTGATCTTGACTATGTTCCCAACGTGGCCGAGCAGAGGAAGGTCAGAGTAGCTCTGTCTAATTCATTCGGGTTTGGTGGAGTTAACGGCAGCGCTGTATTCAGAGAGCCTAGATGGTGAGTCTAGTTGATGGATGAAGAGGATTCAAGGGGCCAAGGGTTCAGGGATTCGAGTGAAGAGGGAGATGATCCTCATTTTAAGATGTTTCCATATTTTTCGAGGGAGGCAATTGTCTTTGAAGAGCGAAAGTGCGTCTCCTGATTTCTGTAGAACAGTTCTTTTACGTCTGCCAACGTGTCTACATCCCACCATTCCAGAAGCAGATTAATACTGCAACCAGCTTTTTCTAAAATATCAAAGGTTTCCTGAAATACGGTATCAGAGCCCCAATGAATTCCTTCAAACGCCTTCGGTAGAAAAGTATCATTCCTGAACCCGATCAGGTAATACCCTCCATCAATAACCGGCCCTAGCACCACATCGCTCTGTCTGAGCGCACGAAAGGCGGTTTCAACAATACCCCTTGGGAGGTCGGGACAGTCTGTACCGAGGATCACCACGAACTTCATTCCAGATTGAAACGCCTCCTCGAAGGCACGAGACATGCGCTGGCCAAGATCGCCACGGCCCTGATGACGGTAGGACATATTCATACCGAGCCATCCTTCCATGAGATCCTTCCTCCCACCTTCGTAACGGATCTCAACGGATACGGGACGATACTCTCTGAGTTGGAGTACCCACTTAATGGTATCTTCGGTCATGCATCGCTGTAGTTCGGCGGCTCCCCTCACCCCAAGAACAGAGATGAGACGAGTTTTGGTCTTACCAGGCACAGGATAGCGCGTGAAAACAATAATGCGGTCACTGACCGGGTCTTCCCCTGAGGAATTGCTGGTTTTTGAGCCTTCTTGAGTCCTGCCGTACCCTGACACTATAGCTCCTTAACGTTGTTAGTGGAACCGATTTGGGACACCTTCTCGCCCATGAAGAATTTAGGAGTTTCCCGAGTTTCTCAGCAAGTATTTTCGAAACACCTTGATTTCATTAATAATCAGGCATTATGTAAGTGAACCCCTTTATCCCTTCGCTCGCTGCTTCCCGGCCTGTTGCCCAAATCCCTTTTCGCTTTGTCCAAAACGTTTTTTGATTAATCTAAGGCTTGCTACAGGCGATTTCAAAACTCCCCGCCTCTGGCGGGTCAAACAATGAAATCGCCAATCTTTCG
>JBDRGH010000433.1:0-3542 GCA_043818015.1 Pseudomonadota bacterium | reverse complement strand
AACCGCCAAAACTATGCCCGGTGAAATTATTATCGTCTACCCTCGGGAGGCCCATATCGATTTTAACGGTGGAACGAAACTGACAGAACCGATGTTCCTTTCTCGAGAATGGAGTACCTGGCAGTACGTTATATGTGAAGTCGGAAAAAATGCGGAACTTGAATACAGGGGCCCGAGTGCAGATTTCACCAACTACATTACTGAGACCGTTTCTTTTCCCCGGAATATAGAGAATGACTTCCCTGTTCTCCGATGTGATGTGGAAACTCCCTCATGGATACGCTCAGATGGAAATTTCCCCATTATTAGAGATACAGAGAAACTGCACATATTCTTCTCGGTTGATGCTCAAATTATTTGGCGCAGGGCGGTGGGCAAATTGATAGGATTTGATGAGCCAAAACACTCCATCAGTTACGCCCCATTTCGTCTCCATTTTTGTGAAATCGAGGATGGTTTTGTCGCGAGGCTTCCTGGACAGCTCAGGATTTCCCCTGGCGTTTACGAGATCCATCTACGTGGTACATTGGGAGTGGAAGACGTCATCTTACCCTTTGTCTATTTGCCCCTAACGAAAATGGAAAGAAGAGAAGTCTGCAGCATTTCTGGAATCGCGGATAGCTTCCTGTTGCGCTTTGGACAGCCTATGGACATCAAACCCCTCATGAACACCATAATGAAATCCCAAGATGAAAAAGGAACCGAGGCTATCGTAGGGTTGAAAAAAGATAGAGGGGATGCTTTCTGCGCTTTTAGGATTTTTGATAAATCGAATCATCCGATTACGGTTTTACTGGCTCGCAGTCCTATTCGCTGGGTAAGGCGCAGTGAAGACGGATTGTTTCCGTGGCGGTTTTGGCGCGCTGATGCTGAAGAGATATCCATTCAGAGGATCGATGAGATAGAAGACTCCAGGATGCTGATTCAAATCGACACGCGGGAGCGAGAGGCGTTAGGCATGCCTAAAATCAACAGAAAGAATAATCGACTTCGGATTATCTTGAAAGAATGGCGCGGAGAAAGCTCAAAAGGAAACATATTGATGTCCTATGCCGCGCCGAATCATAGACGATCTATCAGTGACGTATGGGCTATTGACCTAAGGCAGTTCTCGAGCCAGTTGAAATCGATAAGAGATGCAGGGCATGCGGATATCGTCTTAGATGTACACGATTCGGATGATGAGATAACGCTTTTCCGGCTTCTTAGATATGCCGAGTTCAAAGATTTCCGAGTGGAATCCAAGGGAATTGAAAACGGCAAGGAACGTCTGCAAGTCACTTGGACATCCCACCCGAACGAACCGCGAACCCGCCGCATGCTTTTCCTTACACCTGACGGGAGGCCTTCCGAGGAGATTACGAAAAAAATTCCCGATGAACAGAAACCGCCCTTTATGATTGAACTTGATGCCCCAGAAAAAGCCCAAATATGGGAGGCTAAGATCGCTATTAAAAGCTCGCGGTTTGGCGGATTGCGCTCCTCCGAAGAAGATGCCAGTGTGGCATCTAAATGGCTCAGGATGCCCGATGAATGGGGAGACTGGATTGACGCTTCGGATCTCACGCATGAGGATATTTGCAGTTATTTTGGAGAATTAGGCCAATATATAGATGAAACCAGTAAGTTAATAAAGATGCCGTGGTCTTCATTCTTGGAACTGTTTCATCTCACTACCGGGAGCGGAGTACTTCGAAATCTTAAGGCATTCTTGGGGCCCGAAGTTCTGCGAAACGCATTGCCTTTTTCACGGGGTAGCATATGGGAAATCAGAATAGGTAGTAAGCCATGTCTACGATTGCAGATCGTTTCACAGATGGATTTAAGTCACCCTTCTTCTATCTGCTTAGAAAACAACGTACCCGCAAAGTGGTATCACATACCAGCAGGTATTGAGATTGAATTCTGCGTCACCCACCCCCATAAGACAGCCTTAGGTGACTCAAACAGGATTTGGCGCTACGTGCTCCCACAAGGGGAAAATGAGCCGGTGGTAAGTTCTGATTCTGAGTCCTTCTCTTTTTCAGAATGGGTTGAGAGAATAACGAACCAGTATGATAGCGGATATATGGTGCCCCGAATTTCTATTCTCGAATTATGGGCTGATCCCCCAATCCTGCCGATTCTGAACCGACTTTCCGTGAAAGATTCATTTTCTGACCATAGGATTATGTTTACCCAAGAATTTGATAACACAAACTCATTTGAAAATAATCGCAAACCGATTCTGGGGCAGTCGACAGTTATGGCACAAGCCTTTTCAAAGTGCCTCACAGACAAGAGGACAACTGTGCTTGACAAGGATATTTCCCGCCTGGTCGATCGCACGCAGATAGAAGAGGGGAAGGTATTGTTCTCGAGGTGGATTAGCTGGTCTCGAGAGGGGGAGGGTAATCCCTTTATCAAACGTATAATACGAGAGCGGTTGAAGCACGATCTCTTAAACGCCCTGAGCGGGGCGGCGGCGCTTTTTTCAAGGCTTGAGGCCCATAATTATTTGGACACTGTGAATAAATCAGCAGAACTACCTGAAAATAGTACAGACCATAATTCGCTGCTGAATGATACTCAGATGTTTGTTAAGTCCTTTCTTCCTCAGTCCTTTTTGAGGGATCTTATTTTGAGCGAAATTATCATTTCATGGTACTGGCGCAAAAAGATCTTTTTTAAAGGCCGTCCGCGCTTTTTCAGTAGCGATGACGTGGCTGCAATTTGGGAAAAAAGAGGCTTTTTCAGGCCTGGCATGGAAAGAAATATTTGCTTAAAGATCGATCTTAGAGACAACAACGATGGAACGATTCGAGACCCTAAGACTTTCCTCATGTGGCAAAAAGATGGATCTTCCAAGACTCTTAGTTGGGAAAACGCAAAATACTATGTAGAAGAACTCAACAAAGAAAGGTTTGCGGGGTATTTGGACTGGAGGTTGCCAACGTTGGAGGAATTCGGTTCATTGCTTGAACCAAGCGATTCCTTTGATCTTACAATAAGAGCTGCATATTATATCTCACCGATGTTTTCCCGAAAGCAAATTACATGTTGGAGCAGAGACGCAGACAGCTCTGGCAAGTTATGGTACCTTGATTTTTGGATCGGAAAACCAAGACAAAGCTCTCCAAAACTTAAAAACTATGTCAGGGCCGTCAGATCATTGAGTGAGAACCAAGTGTAAAAGCGCAGGGGGGGAGGGTGTGAAAAACCATGATTGAAACCCGTATCGATCCAATCAAGGCCAGCGAGCACATTCGAGAAACCTATTTGAGATATTTGACCACCACGTTCGGATTGAAAAATTCGGAAATTTCCAGACAGTTTCGTGAGATTTCCCGGAAAGCAGAAGGGTTATTCAAAGGACCGATACTCGAGGTGACACCGAACTACCGTCGAGGCAAATCGATTCTTGAGCTTATAACCGACAAGGATACTTTCTTAAGCGAAAACTTTGGGGATTATGCACCCGGGTTGGAAAAAGAGGCGCAAGGAACAAGGCTATCGCTTGAGAGACCCCTCTACACTCCTCAAGAGGAGGCTTTAAAGAAAGT
>JBDRGH010000432.1:0-3223 GCA_043818015.1 Pseudomonadota bacterium | reverse complement strand
GTCTTGAACTTTACCTATTCCTCCGTTGGCTGAAAAGAATTGAGATCATTGATGAGATCTGTCGAGGGCCATGGTATATCCCCACTTTAGGGGGTATCAGGGCCACGGTAATTCCCCACCCCCTTGCCATAAAGAGGCTTTGAGTTAACTTCAAATTCCCGTAATCTCCAGAGGTCAAAATAACCTTTGGAGAGGAGGGAATATGGCAAGGAGGAACATCGAGATGAATGAGATCGTTGAAGTTATCTATCACTGGCATAAAGGGAATACCATCAAAGGGATAAAAAGATCCTTGAAATTTGACCGTAAAACTATCCGGAAATATATCCATATGGCCCAACAATTAGGGGTAAGGAGAGGGGAGCCTTTACCTGATGAACAAGAGCTCATTAAAGGGCTCAGGCTCCTTTCACACTCTCCCTCATTATATGAAACACCGGCTATAGATTCTATCGGTCTTCATCGTGACCAGATCAGCAAATGGCTTGAAGAAAAGGATATGACTGCCAAGCAGGTCTGGAGGCTTCTCAAAGAAGAGCACGCACTCTCTATAGGGTATAGCACTGTGAAACGATACCTAAAGAGGGAGTTTGACTTTAGAGCCCCTAAAGTCACTGTCCGGATAGAAACCCCTCCAGGTCAAGAGGCCCAGGTGGATTTTGGGTACGCAGGTTTCATGTATGATCCTGCAACCCAAAGAGATCGAAAGACCTGGGCGTTTATCATGACCCTTTCCTATAGCCGCCATCGTTTTGTAAGGTTTGTCTTTCGAATGGACTCTCCTACCTGGATAGACTGTCATATCCGTGCCTTCCAGTTCTTTGAAGGGGTCCCGACTACGGTCATTCTCGATAATCTTAAGCCAGGAGTCCTTAAACCGGATATCTATGATCCCATCCTTAATTTTGCCTATGCCGATCTGGAACGTTACTATGGATTTGTTGCCGATCCGGCCAAGGTGCGGTCCCCAAAACTAAAGGGCAAGGTTGAACGAGTTGTCCCGGTCGTGCGGCAACATCTCCTGGCCGGTCGTTCTTTCAAGGATATTATCGAAGCGAATCAAAGAGCCTTATCCTGGTGTAAAAACGAAATCGGTCAAGAGATCCATGGAACCACGAAAAGGACGACTTATCCCGTGTTCTTAGAAGAGGAGAAATCTACCCTTAAGCCCCTTCCCGCTGAATCCTTTGAGATCCCCCTGTGGAAGGAATGCAGTGTCCATCCTGACCACCACGTGGTCTTTAATCTCGCCTACTACTCCCTCCCTACACGCTATATCGGCAAAAAGGTATGGGTAAGAGGTGCCCAAAAACTGGTCCAGATCTTCTATCAACATGAGCTCATTAAAACCCATCGTAAGGCAAAATATCCTGGTGAAAGAGTCACCGACCTCAGCGATTATCCTCCAGGGAAACTGGCCTATATTATGTCTACGCCCACTTATTGCAGAAAGAAGGCCTCAGAGTATGGGCCTTTCACCGAAAAGCTTATCTCCAACATCCTCTCTGAGCATGCCATGCGTAATTTGAGGAAGGCTCAGGGGATCTTACGCCTGGGCGAAAAATACGGTCAAAAAGAACTGGAGCAAGCCTGTGAGCGGGCTTTGCTCTTTGACAATTACCGCTATAAGAGCATAAAAACTATCCTGGAAAGAAGTCTTTTCAACCAACCTGACGATGCCCCTCCTACACCCTCTCTTTCTCCTCTGGGTGAGAGCTTTTTACGACCTGTAACCTATTTTGCCGGGGAGGTGCATTCATGAACATAGAACATCACATTGCCAGTCAACTAAAGACCCTCCGGCTGGGAGGATTCCTGGAAACCCTGGATCTGCGGCTCAAGCAAGCCCGTGAAGAAGACTTTGACCACCTCACCTTCCTTCAGGTCATGATCCAGGATGAGATAGAGAGAAGGGAGGCTAAAAAGCTCGCTCAAAGACTATCCCGTGCCTCCTTCGAGGAACAAAAGACCCTCGAAGGCTTTGACTTTGCCTTTAATCCCAAGATCAAGCGCTCTCTTGTCAAAAACTTGGCAACCTGCATCTTCATCGAGAAAAAAGAGCATATCCTTATTTACGGACCTGCAGGCGTTGGTAAAACCCACCTCGCTCAGGCTCTCGGGCATGAAGTCTGCCGTAAGGGCTATGATGTCCTCTTTGTCAAATCCGTTAAAATGATCCGGAGCCTTCATGCTGCCAGGGCGGATCATTCCTGGGAGAAAAGGATTAAAAGATTCCTCAGACCGGACCTCCTTATCATTGATGACTTCGGTCTCACGGCCCTTACTCCTACTCAAGCTGAGGACTTCTATGAGATCGTCACCGAACGACATCTCAAGTCCTCTATGGTTATCACCAGTAACCGGCCCCCTCAAGACTGGGTCCCTTTATTCCCTGATCCGGTCATGGCCAACTCTGCACTGGACCGTTTGGCCCATCATGCACATCACATCATCATAGAAGGAGGTGAGTCCTATAGAAAAAAGCTGAGACCAACTTATCCCAATTAATAAGCCTCTGGCTTATTAAAATCTTATCCCCTCTTATGGCAAAAGTGGGGAATTACCTTGGCCCCGGGGGGTGGGGAATTACCTTGGTCCTTGACAAATTGAAGTGAAAGAGGTTTCGATCGCCAATCATATATTTGGTATTTGGTGTATCTCAGGTATGTCTGGATAGAAAATATCAATAAAATACACTTCAAAGTCAAGGAAATTTCGGAAAAAGGAAAGTTTCGGAAAAATTGGTGGTTCGTGTGCGGGGGTTCCCTGATGCGCCTCTGTGAATCTGTTTTGGGGGGTGGGGGTATCGGATTTTCCAGAAATGAATTAAATCACTTTTCGCATTGCCACCAGTGGCATTCTGGCAGTTCCAGCAAGACGCTAAACGCATAGGTTAGGCTATACAAGCCAGCGTCAAACAGTAATTAAAGCAAATGAAACCAATCAGTTAGCAAAGATGAGTGTCAGCTATCCAGCCATTAACCCTAAAAAGGGCTTGTTAGCCGCTTTAATAAATTGGGTAAATTGGGGTCGGGCCACGCTAACGCGCTGATACTATGAGTAAAAAGCACTGAAATGGTGCCCCATTTCGGCCCTATAATGCGATTTTCAGGGGCAGAAACAGCGATTTAGACCGGCGCACGTTTTCAGCTAGCAGGAGCCAGCTAGCAACTGGCAGACGGAGCTGACACAAGAGAGCTTGTCATCAGATCAAAAGGGGGCG
>JBDRGH010000431.1:0-10838 GCA_043818015.1 Pseudomonadota bacterium | reverse complement strand
GAGAAGTGAAAGAGGAGACCGGCATAACGGACCTGGACTTTCGATGGGGTGGTATCTTCAAAGAGACAGAGCCGTATTCCAGTGGAGGAAGGAAGATCGCACGATATTATGTTGCTGAAACTTCGGAATCTACGGTGACTTTTTCCATAAACCCAGCTCTGGGAAAACCCGAACACCACGAATATCGCTGGTTGTCTTATGATGAAATCAAGGGATTATTGCCAAAGAGACTTTTGCCGATCATCGAGTGGGTACACAGCACTACGAATCAAAGTCCTTTCCTCTCATAGTCTGGCAACGGCGCAGAGTGAAGCACGTACTAACTTTTTACTGTGCACAAACAGTATCTTTCCTCATAGAAACTCGTTGTGAGGAGGTTGAGGCAGATATTCTCAATAGGGACGAAGCACTCGAAGAATTTAGCCCCATTTCTCTTGTATCCCGAAGGGTTGGATGAGGAGGTGTTTTTATGTTTAATATAGCATCCAAAGAGACGTATCAGGATCGCGAGATTATCATTGAAGAGGGAAGCCACGGCGACTGGGTCTATGTGATCCAATCAGGTACAGTGGAAATCTCTAAGACGGTCGGAGGAAAGAAATTTGTCATTGAATTGCTTGAGCCGGGTGAAGTCTTTGGCGAACTGGCTTTTCTGGGGGGTATTGAGCGGACGGCTACAGCGCGGGCTGTTGGTGTCACTACCGTTGGCGTTATGGATCGAGCATTTCTTGATCAGGAATTTAACAAACTCCATTCCGAGTTCGCGGCTATTCTCGTAGCCGTGGTGAAAAGATTCAAGAAGATGATCGATAAGGTCTCTGACTTTTCATCACGAGAAGAGACTCGTATCCTGCAGACCTTGTCTCTGACCTATAAAGATAAGCAATCCCTTATCAATGCCTACGCCGGGAATCTGAGTCAGGGGGGCCTTTTCATCAGGACCGATAACCCCCTCAACGAGGGTGACCAGTTTTTGCTCAAACTGCAGTTGCCAGGCCTTTCAGACGCCGTGAAAATCAAGTGCGAAGTGGCATGGACAAGAAGAAAATCTGATCACCAGCCTGCCGGAATGGGAGTAAGGTTTGTTGACATGACGAAAAAGAACTTTCAGATACTGGATCGGTATCTGAAAGACATAGGGAAAAGCGAGAGAGGCGACTGAGGAGAGAACTTGTTCCTGCTCTGAAATCACCATAAGAGGCCTTGAGTAATGATTGTTAACATGAAAGATCTGAATCACAAAAATACAATTCCTGAGAGTCTCGACGTGCGGATAGAGAAGCTTGTCTATGGTGGAGACGGGCTTGCGAGAACAGAACAGGGGGTTATACTGGTTCCTTACACGGTCCCTGGCGATTCTGTCCGGGTCTCTTCGATCCACAAGAGAAAAGGGGTACTTCGTGGCAAGATACAGGAAATCATCCATCCGTCACTGTACCGGGTCTCACCGTTCTGTGATAATTTTTTGAAGGGTTGCGGTGGGTGTCAATGGCAAAACGTAGATTATCTTGAACAGGTCAGGATCAAAACAGAGATGGTGGAAGAGAGCATGGAAAGGATCGGGAAACAGACTCTCAGATTCCCATCTCTAATCCACGATCCCCGTTTTAAAGAGACCAGACTCCGCAGTGTCTTTCACGTATCTCACAGCCGGTCAGAAATGGGTTTCTACCGCTTCAATACCAATGACATCATGCCAATACATGAATGCCCGTTGTGCGCCTCCCCAATAAACGGGATACTCCGTACGCTCCAGGAAGATATCAGTTCTCTCGAATCTACTTATTCTCTGAGTATTATTACAAACGGCAAAGACACCCATTTACACCTTGAGGGTAGAAGACGCGAGAAGAAGGAATATCTCTATGAACTCTACGAATCACTCAATCATGACAGGGATTGCAGTATAGGAATTTCTTGTTCTGGTCAACGAGGTGATCTTTTATACCTCGGTCTTCAGTCTATCGACTTTCTTACCGGTGAATTCAAATACCTTGCTAATGCGAGAACGTTCTTTCAAGGGCACAGGACATTAAACGGTAAGCTTATAGAGATAATAAGAAACCTGGTCGGAGAGAAAAAAGGCACTCTGTTACTGGATCTTTTCTCTGGAGTGAGCTTCCTCTCTATCCCTGTTTCTTCTCATTTCGACCGCGTTGTTAGCATTGATAACGAAGAGGAATCGATACGGCTGGCCAAGGAAAACGCCAAACTCAACGGAGTGACCAATATGGAATTTTACAAGCGAGACCTGGGATCGAAAGACTGTCTCTCGGACATAACCTCGGTGGATGTCGTTATACTCGATCCTCCAAGAAGTGGATGCCCTAGAATACTAATTGAAGAGCTGGGCAGACTAAACCCGTCTCAAATCATCATGGTTTCTTGCAACCCAGCAACAATGGCGAGAGATTTGAGGATTCTTATTAATGGTGGGTACGAGATCATCTCCTGCCACGGTATAGACCTCTTCCCCCAAACCTTTCACGTAGAGACAATCGTGAGTCTAACAAAGGCCTGATCTTCCCCGGTCATACGTGAAAAAAGTCAACCTACAACCTTCACATCCTTCAGTCTCAATTGAACGGTCCTCATCCCCTGCCACTCGTTTACTTGAGGAACAAACGCCGCCCTTATAAACTGATCAGGGGAGAGAACATAGTCTGCCATATTGAACCCAATCGCATCGTATAGAACGCCTTCCTCTTTTACCTTTAATTTCAGGTGTCCGTTACCAACAACATTAGCGTTTGAAACGGGGAGGATAGACGAGCAAAAAATAGGTTCGGGATTGGAAGGACCAAAGGGAGCCAGGAGTTCTAGTTCTTCCAAGAACCTCTCTGTCAACTCTTTGAGAGTTATTTCACCATCGATATGTATTGTGGGGATAAAATCTTCTTCCGCAACTTTCTCATTTACAATCTCCTCAAAAATATTCTGAAACTCAGGGATATCTCGTTCATCAATAGTTAAACCTGCTGCGTATTGGTGCCCTCCAAAGCCTTTTAAAAGATGAGCGCAGCCTTTTAGACCTTCATAAAGATGGAAAGCCTCAATACTTCTCGCTGATCCTTTACCTATTCCACCATCCAGGCTAACCATGACGGTCGGCTTGTAATACTCTTCAACCAATCTCGACGCTACTATACCCATTACCCCTGGATGCCAGTTGGGTGATGCCAGGATGATCGCCTTACCACGGAGTAACCTCTCGCTATTTTCAACAATCTCCTTTGCCTCTCTAACGATGCGGTCCTCGATTTCCTGCCTCTCTCTGTTTTCTGAATCGAGAATCCTTGCGATTTGTTCTGCGTCTCTCAAATCCTTACTGGTAAGTAGTTCAACACTATCGTATGCTCTACCTAAACGACCAGCAGCATTTATTCGAGGCGCAAGTCTGAATCCAACCATCCCGGGTGTTATAATGGTGTCTTTTAGTCCACTGACTTCTTTTAGAGCCACGATTCCAGGCCGTGAGCTGTTGGTTAACTGCTGTAGGCCAAATTTAACGAATATTCGGTTCTCATCACTCAATGGGACAATATCGGCTATGGTACCCAGGGCAACCAGGTCAAGATACTCTCTTAGGTTCGGAATCCTCTCTTGCGTCCAAAATCCCGCATCCCGTAGTCTTGTTCGAAGGGCGATAATCAGATTAAAGGCTATCCCTACTCCCGCCAATGACTTGAACGGGAAACCACAACCCTTCTGTTTGGGATTCAATATCGCATGTGCTGGCGGAAGTACGTCTGGCACCTCATGATGGTCAGTGATGATTACGTCCAGACCGTTTCTCTGAGCAGAGGTGACCTCATCAAAATCCGATATCCCACAATCTACCGTAATCAAGAGTCTTGTTCCAGCGTCTTGTATCCTTTTCAATGCATCAAAGTTCAGCCCATACCCTTCCGCGAGTCTATGAGGGACATAGTACGATACGTCGGCATTTATCTCCCGAAGAAAGTTGAACAGTATTGCGAGAGCTGTAACACCATCCACGTCGTAATCGCCATAAACCGTTATCTTTTCATTCCTGGATACTGCACTAATAATCCTCTCTGAGGCCTTTTCCATATCCTTCATCATAAGGGGTGAGTGCAGGTGCGATAGACCTGTAGACAGGAAGCGGCGCGCACCCTCAAGGTCTTTTATTCCTCTGTTTATAAGTACTTGAGATGTAATGTGGGAAATGTTTAGCTCTCGGGATAAAAGCCTTTGAGTCTTTTCATCTGGTTCCTTGATACACCACCTTTTTTTCATCATTTGCACCTGAGAAGTCCCATCGAGGCCGCTCGAAAACTGAGGATCCCACTTCTCATTCTCTCACCGGCCCCTTTCATCTGCCCAAAGGGCTCCGAACTCATTAGGAAAACTGCACAATACTCTTGCCATTTTCGGCTGCAAGAATTATAGTCAACCCGAGCACGAACCTCAAGGGAATTCTTTAACTGGAGTTTCCCGAATTTATAGTGAACTCCTTTGTCTCATGCCGAAATTTGCTGGAGCAGTGGGGTAACCACCTGCCTGTGCGTTGCCTGTCTGCCGTGCTGGCACAGGCAGGCACGCAGACAGGTCGAGGGCGAGCGGGAAGGGGAAAGTATTCCCCACCTGCAATCCCCGAAAGGGTAGTGTGGAATAAGCTGTTGCCCAAGCAGAAATTCCTTTGAGCGGTCATTAAAAGGTTTTTTGCGAATAAATCTTGGCGAAGCGAAAGATGAGCGATTTCAATTGTCTGACCCGCTACAGGCGGGGAGTTTTGAAATCGCCTGGAGCAAGCCTTAGTCCGCCACAGGCGGATCAAAAAACGTTTTGGACAAAGCGAAAAGGGATTTGGGCAACAGGCTGGGAAGCAATGAGAAGGGATAAAGGGGTTCACTTAAATAATGCCAGATTACTAGTGAAACCATGGTGTTTCAAGAATACTTCACGAGAAACTCGGGAAACTCCTGAATTCTTTAATTGATGAAGACGCTTCGCAACATTCCCCGTGAGAAACAGTCGGGCGAAAACCTGAATTCAGATTCTCGGTCTCAGGGACGGTTTTTTTCAGCCCTGTGGCAGATTTGCAGGAAGCCTATCAGTGGACACCATACAGAAGTACTTCAAGGTTGAGCGAAAGAATATTGCATTTCTAAAGTTCATTCTTGAAGCCTACGAAGGGATGGCAGTGATGAGAACATTGGACGCACAGGAAGGTGTGGTGGAATTAATGATCGCCCCGAATTTTGAAGGGAAGTGGAAGCAATATTGGATGACCTAAGGGATGAGCTTGAAGTGCACCCTATCGATCCACCGGCAGATCTCAACGAATTATAGCCGTAAGAATATCTCTTTTCTCCTATCCTTTAAATTTCTCGATTTCCTCTTTTAAACTGACGATCTTCTCCACTGCTATACCAAAAACCGTCTTGCCTTTTTCAGCACTGGCCTTCTTAGGATTACCCCAGACCCCCGTGGGCCAGTATTTTCGCTTGTCTCGCACCAGAAAATAACTGGGAATCATTGGGTAGGAACTTTCTGCTAAGCCTTTCACCAGTTGCGGTTTTGAATGCAATATCAGAGAAGTCTCCAGCTCTCCGGCATGACCATCTCCCTCAGTTTCGATGATATCCGAGCTCTCTTTCCCAATCAATTCAAACAGAGAGACTACAGCGATATTCGCTTCGACCAGTTCATTGAGCAACGTCTCTCCTACCTCCACGAGAGAGGACATATGGGTGCCGCCGGCATGCCCCGATATAATTACGAAATTTCTCATCTGCTGGGCATAAAGGGACCTCACTATGTCTTTGATGAGGTTTCGAAAGGTATCCCCTGAAATAGTAATCGTGCCTGGGTGTTCACTGGTACTACGGCATAACCCGTAGTAAACAGGAGGTGCCACAAAGACATCGGTCTTCCTTGCTGCTTCTTTGACCATCTCGTACAGGTGAATAATATCCGTAGCTAAAGGCAAGTGGGGACCGTGTTCCTCTGTAGTCCCAATGGGTATGATAACTGTTCGAGTTTTCTTTAACCCCGCTTCAAATTCCGGCATCGTCATTTCCTGAATTATCATGGTACCCTCCCCTTTGAGATGTTTTCCCCTCTTTTCCTCGTCACCAAATTTGTGCTGGACACCTATCTGGATTTATTCTAATATCAGGCGTCTGGTCTTACTTTCATACCACAGCCAATCCAGATGGTCAACATACCTCTCACTAAATACTGGAGAGGAGGACATGAAGGCTAGGAGCCCCAGGGATTTTACGAAAGAGTTAATCTTATGTGATTTTGATGGGACAATCACAAAGGAAGACGTAGGATATGACTTTCTCAACAGGTTCACAAGAGAAAGCTGGGAAGATATTGATCGAGATTACGTAGAGGGGAAAATAGGCTCGAAGGAGGCTTATACGAGGATAGCCAAACTCATAGTTGGCACGCAACAGGAAATGGTTGACTTCATCTGCAGTCACTCGTCATTGGATGACTATTTTGGGGAATTCTATGCGTTTTGCAGAGATAAAGGCGCTGATCTAAAGATTGTGAGCGATGGCTTTAGTTTGTACATCAATGCCTTGCTCAGTCATCATAATATTAGCGGCATTGAGCACTTTGCTAATAGAATTACATTCAGAGATAAAGATAGAATGGAGATTGGATTTCCCTTCTACAACCCTGACTGTGGCAGTTGTGGCAATTGCAAAAGGAAGGTGCTAAAGAGCTTTAGGGATCGGTATGACCATATTATATTCATCGGTAACGGCCTCTCTGATAGATGTATCGCCGAAGAGGCCGATGAGGTGTATGCAAAAGGGAGCCTTTACTCTCACTGTATTGAAACTGGTATAGCCTGTTGGAATTATGATGACTTCTCCGATATAAGGAAAAACTTATCCAAGAATATCAGGGGTATAATTTTTGATCTCGATGGAACGTTAATCGATTCCGCTCGATCAATCCATGAGAGCTTTAACTATACCCTAAAGTATTTCGGGCACCAACCACTTCAACCCGATAGACTGCGGGTCCGGTTCCAAAATTCTATTATGAATGCGCTGAAAGAACTGGTTAAACCGAGCGAAGTCAATGATGCAATGAAACTCTTGACAGAACAATACATTCAACGAGTAATGAGTGACCCATCTCTCTTTTCGGATGTGAGAGGAGTCATATCGAGTCTGAAGGATTTCGGATTGGTTCTCGGCGTGGCCACGAATATGGAAGGGAAGTATGCGAAGAAAATCCTTCGCCAATCGAAAATTGAAGGATATTTCACATCAGTAATTGGGGTTGATCACTCGGGAAGGGCCAAACCTAATCCGGACGTTATCTATCACGCCTTAAGGGCTATGAATCTACGTGGCGAAGACGTCGTATTTGTTGGGGATTCGACAGTGGATATCGAAACGGGCAAGAATGCAGAGATTGACGTATATGCCGTACCCACCGGGTTCGAAACGAAAGAGAGGTTATCGGAAAAAAGGCCCAGGAGGTTACTGAATCGATTAGAAGATCTGATAATGATAGTAGAAGGGAAAAGTCTCCCCCAAAAGCCCCCGTCTTGGCGTCAAGATTGATTTCTTGACCCATCTCCGCTTACACCATAGAAAGTCATTAAAGAAGGCGGAGTCCCGAAAGGTCCAGGGATTCGCTCGTGGGAATAGTTTTCAAAGGGGCACAAATTCTCGAAAACCATTGATAGGTTTTTTGAATGAACACTCTCGACCATTTTTCTAAATCTAGGATAGCCATCGTCAAGTGTGGGGATTATCAGGTAGATAAGGTCTACGAGGCTGTTAAAGAATCAGTTGATCTCCTGGGAGGGATGGGGGCTTTTATTGGCGATGGTGATAGAGTACTGCTCAAGCCGAATCTTCTCTCAGGAAAACCACAAGAAAGAGCGGTTACGACACACCCATCTGTCGTGTTCGCTGCTGCTAGGCTCGTTAAGGAGGCCGGAGGAGTGCCTTATATCGGAGATAGTCCGGGAATAGGGAATCTGAGACGGGTTGCTGAGAAGACCGGAATGAAAAAAGTTGCTGATGATATGGGGATTGAACTGATGGAGTTCAGTGAGATCGTCGATGTCGAAAACAAGAGAGGGCATGTGTTTAAAAGATTCGAGATAGCAAAAGCATTCTTTGAAGTTGATGCAGTTATAAACCTTCCCAAACTGAAAACACACAGCCAGATGGTCTTGACCCTGGGTGTGAAGAACAATTTTGGCCTCGTTGTTGGTAACAGAAAGGCAGCATGGCATCTAAAAGCGGGGCTCGATGTGAATTTCTTTGCCCAGATGCTTGTGGACCTTTATCTTCTGATTCAGCCTAAACTGACTGTCGTGGATGGGATTACTGGAATGGAAGGCGACGGTCCGGGAAGCGGTGACCCCATAGATATTGGGTTGATATTTACTGGTATCGACTGTGTGGCGCTTGATGTTGTGATAAGTCAAGTCCTCGGAGTTGATCCGGATAAGGTTTTCACCACGAGAATAGCAAAACAAAGGGGGATAGGCAAAACGTGCTTAAAAGATATTGATGTTCTCGGAGAGAGACTGGAGGAAATCAAAGTACGTGGTTTTAAGCTGCCAAAAATCCATGATATCGGATTTCGTCTTCCCAGATTTCTATCTAACCTCATAAAGGATTTAGTAACATTAAAGCCTGCAATTGATCATACAAAGTGCGGATCATGCCAGGTTTGTATTGATTCATGTCCACCCCAAACTATGAGAATGGTAGACGGGAAGATAACGATAGACTATAGGAGCTGCATTCGATGTTTTTGTTGCCAGGAACTATGCCCTGACGGAGCAGTGAAGATAAAGAAAAGTTGGTTATCAAGTCTCCCATCCTTTTAAACCGTACTATCCGCAACTCAACATTTCGATAAAAGCCTGCATCATGGTTTTTAGCTGACCCGATAAGGAAAATTATGCGCCGTTTCAAGGCGCAGTGCAGGCATGTCAATTGACTGAAGCTTATCAAGCGATTCTTAAGAATACTTCCTGAAAAACCGAGGAAATTCCAGAATATATTACTGTTGACATTACCTTTAACCTATGCCATAAATACTAAATATAGTTGAAATCGGTTAGAGTCAATGGACGGGACAAATACATAACAGACAAATAGACAAAAGGAGGTATTCGCCATGAACGTAACCGACCTTTTAACAACGCTAAAATTTACCGAGGAGGAGATTGAGAGAGAGAAAGACAGGGTTGAAGCAGCATTAACGAGATGTAAACTACTCAAGGATGAAGATATTGAGAAGGGTATATCTAACCTCAAAAGATATCTAACCACCCAGGCTGCCTAAAGGCTATGGCATCGCACTTAAGAGATTTACAGATATGATGTTGGCTAAAGAAGAAGGGAAACAATTAGTCTACTTGATTCATGAGGAAATTCCGCAAATAATTAGGACATTCTACGAAGTTGTGGGTAAGGAGAAGCTTTGTATAGAAATTCCTGAAACTGTTATTTGGCTTTTATTTAGTCTGGCATGCTTTGATAAATTGCCAGAAATCCTTGAGTATGGTGAGGAATGGGGCATGGATATCACCGCTGCACATTGTCCGCTCGACAAGATAGCTCTCGGCGCTGTCGGTGGAGGAGTTATTCCAAAACCTGACTTCATCACTTCTGGAGGGTTCTTCTGTGACCAAGGACCGAAACAAGCTGAAGCTATGGGGGAGCTACTTGACGTACCATATTATATAATAACTGATGCTGCTAGAGATGAGCCTTGGGGTCTTTTTCCGGAAATAGATGAGGAGAATGCAATTTATTTTGGCGAATCTATGGAGAGGCATTTTAAACAGTTTGCGAGAGAATTAGGCGTAGAGCTTACTCAGGAGAATTTTCATAAAGCTAGAATCGATGTCGCTAAAGGTTGGGCACCAATGCAAGAAGTCTCGAGGCTCATTGCGGGGGCAGACCAAAGGCCAATAAGTGTTAACGATGAAGAACCACTTGTTCAGTTGACTATGTATCCAGACTGGCGCACAGACGAACTCAATGAGGCGTGGAGGATGCTGATATCGGAGATTAAAGACAGGATTGCTAAGGGTGAGGGTGTTGTACCGAAGGGTGCACTTCGAACAAATTTCTTCTGTGACCCGAGGCCGGATGTGGTGGAGATGTGTGAAAAAGAGCTTGGCATAAACCTGGTGGTTCCAGGGATATTCTATTGGATGGCGCCATTTGAAAAAACACGCAAATTCCCTAAGGATGCCAATCAATTTGTGCGCTTTACTGAAGCGTATATTAGGAGGGCGGCTCTAAGATGTAGTGCCTGGGACACTGTTTATAGAGCTAGGGAATATGTTAAACATTTTAGATTAGATGGATACATGGCTGCCTATGAGTATGGCTGTCGTCCTCTCTGTTGGTACGGGCGTTGGATTAAAGACGACCTCGAGAAGGAGCTAAACGTACCCGTAATATATTTTGAGCAGAGCGCCGACCCAAGAGTTTATTCACCGGAACAATTGAGAACAAAAATAGAGACCTTTTCTTCCCTGATGAGGATTCGCAAAGCCAAAGCAGCAAGGGCAAAAGCGGCATAATTGCCTTTTAGAGACCGAAAGATGAGCTAACTAGACTTTGTCGCATTTCCATGTTAGCTATGAGGAGCCTCAGCGAGCGAAGCAATCTCTAAAAAACGGATTGCTTCGCTCGCAATGAGCGGGAGGATTTAATGTGATAATATCAAACCAAGATTATTTTGTAAATTGGAGGGAGTGTTATGGAAATAAGGGGACCAATTCTTAGAAAGTCATTGGAAAGGGTTTATGAATTAGAGGAGGAAAAGGCAAAGGGGGAAAAAATTGTTGGATATTACCC
>JBDRGH010000430.1:0-2610 GCA_043818015.1 Pseudomonadota bacterium | reverse complement strand
TGGGTACCCCACTGCTCCAGCAAATTTCGCCATGAGACAAAGGAGTTCACTAGAAAATCAGGAAACTCCTGTTCTCCCATATCTTGACTCCTAGTCCAATTTGGTGTATTAATAAAGATTATGGTCTATAGTATTGGATGGTTCTCTACCGGCCGGGATAAAGCTGCGAGAGACCTGTTAACGACAGTCTATCAAGGTATCAAGACAGGCGAGGTAAAGGCCAGCATATCGTTTGTATTCTGCAACAGAGTATTCGGAGAAGGTGAAGAGAGCGATCGATTCTTAAGTATGGTGAAAGGTTATGGTATCGATTTAATTTGCTGTTCTTCCAGGGATTTTGAACCCGATATGAGGAGGAAAGGGAGAACTGCCCCCGACGTTTTAGAAGAGTGGAGGAAGGGCTACGATAATGAGATTGTAAAAAGGCTCATGGGATACACCCCCGACATAAATGTTCTGGCGGGTTATATGCTCATAGTCGGTAGCGAGATGTGTCAAGAATTCGATATGGTAAACCTCCATCCGGCAGCACCGGGTGGTCCCTCAGGTACGTGGCAAGAAGTAATATGGAAGCTGATAGGCTCGAACTCAGACAAAAGTGGTGTTATGGTGCACCTGGTAACGAGCAAACTGGACGAAGGCCCCCCAATCACGTACTGTACGTTTCCTATCAAGGGCCCGGTATTTGATAAACTTTGGGATGATTTGTATCGAAAGGCAAGAGCCAAAAGTCTGGCTCAGATTATCGAGGAAAATGGGGCAGGAAATGAACTTTTTATGGAAATAAGGAGGCATGGGTTTATAAGAGAGTTACCCCTCTTGTTTCAGACGATAAGAGCGTTTGCAGATGGTAGTATAAGGATTGAAGACAAAAAGTTACTTATGGGCAGTAAAGTTATGAGAGAAGCCGTATGTTTAAATAAGGAAGTAGAATCCTATATCTCCCGAGAAGATTTAGGTTTGGCCACTCATTCGTTACCTTGAATAGAGATGCAAAAAAGACAATTCAATACAGACTGTGAAGGCCCCATATCGCTCAATGATAACGCCTATGAATTGGCAAACCACTTCATCGAGAACGGAGGGCGTTTCTTCGCCCGGATAAGTAAATACGATGACATCCTTGCGGACATAGTGAAAAGACCGGGATATAAAGCTGGAGATACCTTAAAGCTGATTTTGCCCTTTCTTAAGGCTTATGGGGCTTCGAATGAGATCATAGAGGAATATTGTGGCAGAAACATAATCATGGTTCCGGGGGCTAAGTCCTCGTTGGAATACATAAGTGACAAGATGCCCACTTTTATAATCAGTACGAGTTATGAGCCTTACTTGAATGCTCTTTGCAGTTTCATAGGTTTTGATAGAAAACACGTGTATTGTACAAAGCTCGATATAGATAAGTATCCCATAAGTTCGCATGAGATTGAGAGGCTTAAGGAGATCCGTGAAGAGATAGATTTATTACCAGAACTTGAGGTTGCCAGCAATGTGGAGATCTTCGATGAGCTCCCGTACCGGACAAGAGAGACGGTAAAAAGACTCGATAGATTCTTCTGGGAAGAGATACTATCCATGAAGTCTGGAGAAATGTTGAAGGATATTAATCCGGTTGGTGGCGTTGAAAAAGCAAATGCGGTGTTAGAGAGCCTTAAGGTGACAGGAAACGACATCCAAGATGTGGTCTACGTCGGAGATAGCATTACGGATGTTCAAGCATTAAATTTGGTGAAACGAGGTGGCGGGCTGGCAGTCTCTTTCAATGGCAACAGGTATGCTATAAAAGAAGCGGATATTGCCTGTATTTCTGGTCATACCATCATAGTCTCAATTGTCGCCGACCTCTTTTCGAAAAAAGGAAAAGGGGCGGTTATGAGACTTGCGGGTAACTGGTCTCTTGATTCAATTACAAAACACGGTATAGACAGGATACTGGTCGATCAACTTTTGTCGGCACATCGAAAATCTCTTCCGACGGTGGAGATTGTCGATGAGAGTAATAGGGGCAGATTGACCAACGAGAGCGAGGCATTTAGAAAGAGCCTGAGAGGTGAGGACGTGGGAAGCCTCGGATAAGATTCTAAAAAGGGCAGGCCCTGTTAGATGCTTGTCATTCGACGTGGCTAATTTGTCACGAAAATAGATATCGTGTTCGGAAAAACAGAAATTTGTATAAATATCTGGAGGCGGTGCAAAAATATTACTTGACAGGACAAGGCGTCGCATGTTACAAAACAGTGCGTTTGGTCATCGAGTAACTTATCACTGTATTTTATCAGACAAAGTCGGGATTCGTGGGGGTTTATTCGATTTCACTTAGCTGCTGATTCTGCCTGCTGTTGTTTTCTGTTGTCTGTTTGTGTCGATAACCCCAGCTTCTTCCCAGAAATTTTCTTTTTGCCTTTATTCAAGCTTGAGTTAGTTGATTGGATAGCGTAGCGGGTTCGCGCGTTTCCCACGTAGGTTATATCGATGGGCAAACGGCCGAGGGCATTTTCCGGCGGCGCTTTAATCTTTCGTATAGAACAAGAGACCTTGCCGAATAACAGGAAAGGCAAATCGCCTATACAATCAGAAAGTAGGGTGTAATAGCTATGCAAGAGGATAGAG
>JBDRGH010000429.1:0-3711 GCA_043818015.1 Pseudomonadota bacterium | reverse complement strand
CCGATTGTGTTGAAAGTCGTCTCAAAGACGTAGTAACGAGGCTCCACGTTTTTCCCCATGCCGCCGACCTAGCTGAATGGGATGAGGGGCTTTTGGATGTTTATCCTCCTCTATATACCGGTGACGAATCTATCTGTGACCAGTGCCCTCTTGGACCGTGTGACCTGTCAAAGGAAACAGGCACGTGCGGTCTCGAACGAGAGGGTTTTAAGGCTGGGCTGGGCCTGTTGAAGGCGATCAGAGGGCTTGCAACCCAGGTTTATACCAGCAGGGAGATTCTCAATTACAGCATCAAGGAGTTTGGCCAGAAGAAGAAGGTAGACTATGGGCGCAATATTACCTTTGCTGATTTTGTTCCTTCCCTGTCGGTCATTACCTGTATGAACCCCAAGAACCTGGGGGATCTTGACCGGGTCATGAGGTACGTTGAGGCCCAGTTATCAGAGCTTTTGGCCTCCTCTTTCTTTGGGAAAGAAAGCATTATGTCTCTGGAGTCAAAGGTGTTCCATGCCGGTTCTCTCCTGGCCGTATCGATGGAGGTTGAAGAGTTAATAAAGGTATCGTGTTTTGATTTCTTGTCTGCCGGGCATCCTCCGCGGGAAGAACTCGTTGATTTTCCCCCTGCGGACACTTCAGGAGGGTTTGGAGCGGTCGACACCGAAAAGCCGGTAATACTATTCATGGGTGATAGTTTCCTGGCTGCATGGGAGGTGATACAATACCTCAAGGAGAATGGGCTGGATGATAAGATTGAGGTTTGCGGTGTGGGCTCGGTAGCCCATGATATCGTTCGCTTCTATCAGGGAGGTAAGATACTGACCTCCATGATTAAGGCGATTAAGGCGATACGGACCGGTATTGCCGATGTTATTGTAACGAGTGATCTGTGTTTTGTTCCCGATATACTGAAGCACGCACAAAAGGTCGGGAGTAGCGTTATCGCTACCAGTTACCGGCATACCTTTGGTTTAAAGGACAGGAGTGATGATAGCGCAGACGCTATCGTTGCTGATATACTGGGCGGCGAGCCGGGAGCGGCGATCTTCAATCTCAAGACTTCCCCGGAGGTGATTGTGAAGGTTGCGCAGGGAGTCAAGAGGGTGAAGGGTCAGGTACTACCGTTAGAGAAGGTTGCTGAATATGCAGGGAAGTGTGGGGCTTGTGATAGCTGTGACCGGGCTTGTCCCTATGGTTTGCCGATAAGCACTGCATTGAAGCAGGCTGGTGGTGGAGATTTCGGTTCTTTGGTGGCTGTTTCCCACAGGTGTGTCTACTGCGGTAAGTGTGAGGCGATCTGTCCTGAAGGGGTTCCTCTAATCGATCTCTATATCGGGGCAGTTTACGATGAACTGAAGGGGGACAGATTTACGATTCGTCCGGGGCGGGGTCCGATACCGAGTTCTGAGGCGGTTAGTCTTACGTTTGGTCTGGTTTTTGGAAATTCGCCTGGCATAGTAGGCGTCATGGGTTGTGGTGATGAAGCTACGAAAGATGAGATTGGGGATATCGTACGAGGGTTATTGGATGTGAATTGCGTTGTTGCAACTGCCGGTTGCGGTACTGCGGATATTGCGAGGCACTTCGATACGAGGGAGAACAAGTTTATCTATGAGCTATTCGAGTCTGCGTTTTTAGCGAGGAACCTGATGAACCTTGGTGGCTGTGCTGCCCAGGTTCATTTTCTGGATGTATTATTAAAGGGACCTCGGATAGGCGGTCCAGCATCCATCTACGGGAACCTTCCAGAGATGGCAGACTACATATACAGTCGGTTTTATGGTGCAGTGGTTCTCTGGGGTGTCATCCCTGAGAGGATGTATACCATGGCAGCGGGTTTTGCCCGTCTTGGGGTTCCCGTGATCGTGGGTCCTACATCAGGGTTTACGTTTAGAAGGTACCTTCTTGGGAACAGACATGATCGAAGCACGTGGTGGATTTACGATGGGATAACTGGCAGGAAGCGGGAGATTGAACCGAGCCCGGAACACCTGATAATCCCTGTGGAGAGCAAAGAAGAGGCCCTTACGTTAGTGCCAAAGCTTCTTATTCGTCCATCAGACTTGAGGGATATGAGGATGGCTCATGTCAGGACCTATATGGATTTCTACAAGATGTTTGCGGGGGATATGCCCGATGATTGGCACCTGTTTATCAGGTCCGAACAAGAGATAGAGCCCCGGGTGAGGCTGCAATTGCTCGCTATCTTGCGGGAGAAATACGGGTGGGAGATACAGGGTTTGACGATAAAAAAGGCCCGGCACCGAGACGGAAGACTGCTGCCCTTACAGGATTTTATCAAGGAATATGGTACTGAGCAGGGGAGATATATTACGAAGCTTCACCGGTTAATCATAAAGAGCGCCAGAGAGGCAGCAACATAGAGTTCGCT
The DNA here is from genome assembly GCA_043818015.1 of Pseudomonadota bacterium. Taxonomy (GTDB): domain Bacteria; phylum Desulfobacterota; class UBA8473; order UBA8473; family UBA8473; genus JBDRGH01. Next base: position 1,322 of record JBDRGH010000429.1, on the reverse strand, counting down.
GAAGATATTTCAATAGATTTGGAGGTTGGAGATGGGAAAGAAACCAGAGTCGAGAGTGTATCAGTTTCCTACTGAGATAGAGGCTGTTTTTGATGGAATAGACGATGTCGATATTGGCCCGAGGTGGATGGGGCAGAGGATACGGAAAGGTGAATACCATGTGGAGCTCGGTGGCCCCAAGCATGGATATAACTCCTACCTCTACATCGAGGTTATAGAGAATGGTGATGATATCGTGGATGGCAGGTTTACCCTGATAGGGCCGGACGTCGGAGAGATAGAATCTGAGTCCTCTTTTCCTATGGGGTTTCATTTCAAGGTGTACGGGAGTGAAATAACCGATGAGTACACTGAATATCTTGAAAGAATCATCGGGACACCAATCGATAATTGCGAGGGGATGATGCTGGTCAATACCCGGTCTCATATCTGGATACGGATGCAAAAAGCGAACGCTTCATGGTTGACCTTCCCTAAATTAGCCCAGGCTGTTATAGCGTATTCAAAGGTCACGTTTCCCCTGATAGAGAAGATGGAGATAGAGTTTATCATAGGGGAGCAGGATTTGGTTAAAGAAAATTTAGACGAGATTAATGAAAAATGGGTTAGTTTGGATGCCAAGTATGGTTTTATTACCGATGAGGATGTGGATACCTTCTACGCCTGCAATATCTGTTCGACCTTTGCTCCGAGCCATATCTGTTGTGTCTCCCCAGACAGGATTCCTTACTGTGGAATCCTGACCTATCATGGGGCCAAGGTTACCCACCAACTGGATCCCCATGGGTATATATTCCAGCTTCCCAAAGGAGAGTGTCTTGATCCCTCGTACGGTAATTATACTGGGGTCAATCAAGTGATATTCGAGAAATCCAATCGGAACACAAAGAGGGTCTATATGTACAGTTCCATTAAGTATCCCCAGACCAACTGTGGCTGTTTTGAGTGTGCCACGTTCTACATACCGCAGGTAGATGGTATCGGGATTATGAGTCGTAGGTATTCAGGAGAATCGCCCCTTGGTGTAGGCTTTTCTAAATTAGCAGCGTATATGAGTGGGGGGGCCCAGAACAATGGTTGTATGGGTGCATCGGTTAGAGGGATCATGAAGAGGAAGTTCATTCAGGGCGATGGTGGTTGGAAGAGGATCGTTTGGTTGGATAGCGGGTTAAAAGAAGAGGTTGCGAGTGCAATCCCTGAGGAGATTTACCACAAGATCGCTACGGAAGCGGATACCACCGATCCTAAGGAACTGAAGGAGTTTTTGGTCAAAAAGGGACACCCCATAGTCTCTGAATTCTGGAAGAATGGAGAGCCGGTTC
>JBDRGH010000428.1:0-6060 GCA_043818015.1 Pseudomonadota bacterium | reverse complement strand
ACCCACCTGCCTGTGCGTTGCCTGTCTGCCGTGCTGGCACAGGCAGGCACGCAGACAGGTCGAGGGTGAGCAGGCTTCGGCCGTGAGCTCAGCCGAACGGAAGGGGAAAGCCAGCCCGAAGAGGCTGGAAGGGGAAAGTATTCCCCACCTGTGAGCCTCGAAAGGGTCACTGCGGAAGCACTGAGCGAAGGGATAAAGGGGTTCACTTTAAATAATGCCAGATTAGTAATGAAATCATGGTGTTCCGAAAATACTTCGCCAGAAACTCAGGAAACTCCTGGATAAGTCGTTACCCAAATGGGCGAGGAGACATGAGATCACCCGATGCGAGAACAATCGAGAAAGGTTGCCGGGGAAGCCGCACAGGGGAAGCTAGAGGTTGCATTTGATATATTTTCTGATGGAAAAACTAAAGCATCGATGTTATACTACTAAAAAGTTTCTAACACAGTCGGTCGCTGAAGGTTAAGGGTTCAACGTTTTGCCCACCGCCTAGCTTGAACGTGGAACCATCCATGGAAGGCAGGAACGGATAAAGAACCGCGACGACGACGGCGGATGTCAGGTTGGGAAAGGGAGAGCAGCGTGAAGAAAGTGCAGCTTCGTGAGATCCTCGAACAGCTCCACACTGAGCTCGAGCAAACCAAATCGGTTGATAAGACCTCTCGAGAGCTTCTCAGGGACGTGATCAAGGACATTTATGATGTGCTCGAGCGCTCTAGTAAAAAGCCATCCGGCGGGCACCAGTCCCTCATCAATCAACTTACAGAAGCCGCTTCCCGTTTCGAGGAAACGCATCGCACACTGGCGGCGACCGTGGGACAGGTAATCGATGCCCTGGGCCGGATGGGCATCTAGCCACCGTTTTTCGGTCTCTTTGTTGACCGGTGAACCAAGAGTGAGAAAGGAGGAATTATGGCTATTACGTTACCACAATTGCCTTACGCGAAAGATGCTCTTACGCCGCATATCAGTTCCAATACCTTAGAGTTTCATTATGGCAAACACCACAACACTTATGTCGTGAATACCAACAAACTGATTGATGGGACAGATCTGGCAAATGAGGACCTGGAGGCTATCATTAGAAAGACTGCGGGAGATGCTTCCAAGGTTGGGCTTTTCAACAACGCTGCGCAGGTCTGGAACCATAGCTTTTACTGGCAGTGCATGAAACCAGGTGGAGGGGGTACTCCAACTGGCGCTATCGCAAACAAGATCGATGCTGTTTTCGGAAGCTACCAAAAATTTGCTGAGGAATTTAAGACTGCCGGTGCCACCACCCTATTCGGAAGTGGATGGGTATGGTTAGTTTTGAACGGTGATGAGGTACAGATCATGAAAACTTCCAATGCTGACACCCCGCTTGCACACAGTTTGAAAGCGCTGTTGACCGCGGATGTTTGGGAACATGCCTACTACCTGGATTACCAAAACAGAAGACCTGATTACCTTACCTCTTTTGTTGAAAAGTTAATCAACTGGGATTTTGTTAATTCCTGTCTCGGTTGATACTAAAAAAAGGAGGATACTATGGAACTTCCAGAATACGTTACGGCTGAGGAAGTCAAGAGAGTTTGCAGGGAACTGAATATTAGAGACTGGACGACGCTGACGGAGGCTAAAGTACTTGAGGAAGAAGGCAGACTGATTCTAGGGAAGGTCAATCTTGAAAGAATGAATATTGTCCTTGAGGACTTTTGTCGAGGGCTCGAAGTCGAACTCGAACATGGCATCAGATTCAAGGATGCAAACGTGACAAACAATCATCCCATTTTGACCGGAAAGATCGTACTCGCCCACTTCAAAGAATCTCTTGATTATTACAAGCGGCTTGAAGTTGCCGAGTTAGAGGGTGATTTGCTCAAAGCGATCCTCGCGAAGGATTCAGCAAAGGTTCAAGATTTATATGGAGAGCTTGCCAAGGCGAAAGCAATCCTCACGCAAGCAGAATCCGACCAGTTGCCGTAAGCGGGCAAACGGAACTTTGAAGAACTATCTTACCTTTGTAAAAGTGTCTCTGAGGAGAGAATATGATGAGCCTCGTTTATGACCTTGTAATTGTTGGGGCTGGACCGGGGGGGTTGGCCGCGGCGATCTCGGCAAAGAAACACGGTCTGAAGGTCATCGTTCTTGAAAAAGGGAAGAAGGTTTGCCAGGGGATTATTGACTCTTATCCACGCGGGAAGACCGTCTACCCGACAATACCTAAGGGTGAAACAGAACCTTTCAAGGTTCCAGAACTGAAACCACCGGATCAAAAGATACCTGTAGAGGAGTATCTTGCCCAAGCGGAAAGAACTGTTCAAGAATTTGCTCTATCCATCGAATATCAGGAAGAATTCGACACTATTGAAACGCGGGGAGATATTCTCATTGTTCACACGAAGAAGGGTCATTATGATGCACGAAAAGTGATACTGGCCTTTGGGAGTAATATTCCGAATGACCTTGGGATCTGGGGAGAGGCTAAGACAGTAGCTCGGAGCATTGAAAACCCTGAAGAGTATGTTGGTTTTCCGTGTCTGGTTTTGGGGGGTGGCAATACATCGGCAGATATTGTGGCCACCCTGTCCAGGGTCAAGAGAGATGCACGAGATAACTCTCCTGTTTACTGGGCTTACCGGAAAGAGTCTTTCAAGATCAACAAGGACGTGGCTCGTGATTTGGGGGAAGAAATCTTATTAGGGGGACAGATCAAGATCCTGCAGGGAGCCATCCCTAAGATTGGAGAGGTGGATGAAGACGGTGTAGAACGGCTCATGATCCAGACTCAAACATCATCACTAGGGGAAGTCCAGGCTATTCAGGGTTTGAGTTTTCCCATGAAGCACGTCATTGCCTCTATCGGAACTCATGGTCCGGAACCCATTTTTGCTAAGATAGGGCTTCAGCAGATCAAATGTACAGGTAACCTATGTAGAATCGGCAAAGAGGAGAGTCAACTCATCTTGCTCAATCGCTACTGCGAAACTGCAACCAAAGGCATCTATGCCATCGGTGGAGCCATAAGCCCTGCTTACATGCTGATTCATAACGATGGAAGCATCAAGGAAGAAAGACACTCCAATCTGATCTACATGGCTGTGAACGACGCCGCCAGGGTTGTTGATGGTATCCTAAGACGTTAACCTCCAATCTCTTCCAGTGCCAATGGCTATAAATTCTCGTCAATTCCGGAAACTTTGAAACTAACGGGGATTAGCTTCTTGTTGCTCTTTCTGACTTTGCCGCAAATTTTGCAGGAATCTCCTCCCCTCATGGAGAGCCTTTTCGTTGATTGGGAGTAGCCTTTCTTTTGGGGTTCCCTTTAAGCTCTTCTCCATCGTCTCCTGCACAAGCTCGAAAGGGAGGATCTTGGTCGCCTCCAGGTATGCACCCATAAGAACGAGGTTGGCAACCAAGGGCTCCCCTATCTCTTGGGTAGCAATCCTCGACCCCGGAACGTAAAACACGTTCAAGTCCTCACGCTCCACCTTTTCAGCGATTACCGAGTCATCCACCAGCAATATTCCTCCTGGTTTCATCCTTCTCTCGATGACTCGGAACATGGTAGGGCTCGTTACTATCGCCATTTCCATCTCGTAGGCAATAGGGGAATCAACTTCCTCATTGGACGCAGTAACAGTACTCTCGCTTTCCCCGCCCCTCATAGCTGTGGCATAATAGGGGAGAAGAGAGACATGTTTGTACCTTGTTGCTGCGGCCTCAGCTAAGAATTGTCCAAAGGTCAAAGCTCCATGTCCTCCCAGTCCGGCAAAGATCACCCGAAACCCTTTTTCGTATTGATCCATAGCTAAGTGCCTCGATTCACAATTACGCTCACGTATTCTCTAATACATTCTTGAATTCCCCCAGAGGAAACTCCGGAATCATATTCTCTTCCACGAATTTCAAGCATTCCACAGGAGAAAGCTTCCAGTTCGAGGGGCAGGTGGAAATGAATTCAACGGCGCTGAACCCGAGGCCGTCCATTTGTGTTTGAAAAGCATTTTTTAACAACCGCTTGGACTTTTGGAAGTTGGCCGCGGTGTGAACACTTCCACGGGCAGCATAGGCTACCCCAGGGAGTGGCGCCACAAGTTCGGGGCCATGGAAGGGAAAACCCGTGTTCTCAGCGTCCCGCCCTTCGGGGCTCGTGGATGTCTTCATCCCGAGGGGAGTCGTGGGTGCCATCTGCCCCCCGGTGGTACCAAAGCAAGCGTTATTGAGAGAGATGCTTGTTATCTTCTCCCCCCGTAGAGCAGTGCTGACAAAGCTCCCCAAACCAATAGCTCCTACCTCACCGTCCCCCTGTACTACGAAAACCAGGGCATCAGGATGGATTCGCTTGATAGCAGAAGCTACAGCAGTGTTGGGACCATGTATCCCCCCCTCGGTGTCGATGTCAAGATACCCGGCCCAACGAGCAGAACAGCCCCCACCCGCTACGCATATGGCAATCCCTTCGAGCCCCATCTCCTCCACAACCTCGATTATCAATCTCAATATGATCCCGTGATTACATCCAGCACAATGGTGCAGCGGCCAGTACGGTAGTGGCTGCCTTAGAGCCGGCCTCTTGCAAACCTGTTTTTCTGCCATTCCTCCTCTCACAGTAAACTCCTCACCTCTTCCAAAATTCTTTCCGGGAAGATAAGGCCCGATGGCCCAGGGATATGACGCGCTTGAATATTCAGCAAGTGGACTGGAACTCTACCTTGAACGGCCGCTTCTACGTCTTCCACGAACTCCCCCGGACTGTCCTCCACTACCAAGACTTTCTTTGCCTTTGAAGCCTTTTGCAAGAGAGGCTCTTTCGGAAACGGCCGCAAGGTAATGGGTCTAAACAAGCCCACTCTGAAACCCTCATCTCGTGCCATATTGACTGCCCCTTTCGATATTCTGGCCAGGGACCCATAAGACGCAATGAGCAGATCAGCATCCTCCGTTTTATAAGCTTCAAATCTCATCTCAGATTCTGTGATCTTTTGAAATTTGTCTTGCTGGCTTCTGAAAAAGTCAGGAATGTTCCCGAATACCAAGGCAGTAAAATGAGAGTTGCTTCTGCCGTTTTTCCTCGCTTTACCCCTCAAAGCCCAATCCTTTTTCGGCAATGGTTCAAAATGAAGGGATTTCAACTCTATGAACTCTGACATTCTTCCCAGGATAAAATCGGTTAGAACCATTACCATGATGCGATACTTGTCCGCGATGTGGAAGGCGAGCTGAACAAACTCAAAGATTTCCGAGACGGAGTAGGGAGCAATAATAAAATAGTGAAGGCCGCCATACACTCCGCTGGTGACCGTCCGATAATCCGTCTGGCCTTGCTGCCCTCCAGTTCCAGCACCAGGGCCTAACCTCATAACGTCAACGACCACTACCGGAGCCTCGACCATTGCTATGTGGGAAAAAGCCTCCTGCATGAGAGCTAGTCCCGGGCTTGAGGTGGCCGTCATAACCCTTTCCCCTGTTAATCCACCCCCAAAGAGCATGTAGGAAGCCTCTGCCTCTCCCGCAGACTGAAGGTAAGTACCCCCTATTTTGGGCAGCTCTCGAGCCATAAGCTCAGCGATCTCATTCTGCGGGGTTATGGGATATCCAAAGAAATGCTTGCATCCAGCATAGATTGCCGCCCAGCCCACAGCATCGTTTCCGCTGCACAAGGTCCTTTCAGTCGTCATAACGCTCCCTGCGCCCCTTACTTTCAACAGATCTATAGACCTCAATGGCGAAGTCAGGGCATAGCCAGCCGCATGCTCCGCATCCGTTGCACTTTTTCGGATCAGAGATATAAGCTACCGAGGTACCCCTGGGACCAATCTTTTCCCTACCCAAAGAAATGCATTTTCGAGTGCATGTAACAACACAAATCTCACACCCTTTACACGCCACCTCATCAATTACTATTCTTCCCTTTGCCATCGCGCGATTTGCTCCCTCTTGCCATTGACTCCCGCCTATACTAAACGCTAAGTCTTTTTAATGTCAAGGCCAAAATCTCATAGAGTTTCATAAGGTTTCCAGAAATTATTTCCACGATACCAGATTGTCAATGAAAAAGTATCCCTGAGTCTG
>JBDRGH010000427.1:0-2513 GCA_043818015.1 Pseudomonadota bacterium | reverse complement strand
ATCGAATGACAGGCCTCCGCCTTTGCGCTCCCTAAACTTCGAGAGATATGCACCGGCAAAGAATTCCACGATGCAGATCCTGAGTAGGATTGTCGTTGCATTATCCGGCACCCCCGCCAGCTTAAAGAACAGCCAGAGGGGTACGAGATAGGCCAGGCCTAAGGCTATGAAGTTCGCCCATCCGGGAAATGTGCTGATCATAGCTTCTCCTCTAAATGAAATTTTTCTTTAACCTCTTTATCGAAATGTTTAGCAATCCACGGAAATTCCTCGCTTACTCTAATTCTAACAAGATTGATGAATCCGTCCTTTTTGAATTGCCCTTTTTTATCCAACCTGCATAGTGCGTTCCACTTGTCATTTAGTTCCAAAAGAATACTCAGTATTGCTTCGTTGCTTTGTGCTTTTCTCATTTCTGTGAGCGTTTTAATCTCAAGTAAGATTCCATCCATAAGATTTATTGTGGCCTCTCTATCTCCCAGCCTTTCACTGTCTTTCTCGAACTGTGCGAGGTATTCTTTGGCTTTCATCCCTCACCTCTTCTGGTAAGCCTCATAGGATTTGATCACCGTATCCCGGAAATGGTCGTTTTCCCTATCCTTGTGCGATCGGCTCTTATGCCTCAGTATGTCGGCCGCCATCTTATACAGACACTCGCAGGGATGGGCAACGAGCTTCTCTATCTCTTTCTCCGTGCCGTCCTTCGTCTTAATCTTCATCCTGACGTTCTCCGCTATCCACCGGCTATTCCCGCACATGGGGCATTTCCCGCTCTCAGCCTCGCTCCTTACCTCGATGATCCTCGATGCCGCCTGCTCTATCTCAATAGCTGTTACCATCTGCGTCTTAAGGAAAACGTCCTCCGGATCCCGGTCTCTCAGCGCCTGAGTTGCCGCTTTATCTATAAGGTCAAGAGGGAACGCCTGGAGGTAGTCGAAATAGGCGTCAACGTCGGCCTTCTCGATTACTCTCCCGACTAGGGTTGCTTTATTATCAAGTATCTCCTGGAGTTTTGGTTTGTCGTTAAGTACCATTTTCTCTCTCCTTCTCTCTAATCTCCTGCTGTATAGCCGCCGCCGTCCTGTCCCGGATCTGCTGCTTTCGGGAGGAGTAGCCCATTGAAGTGGATTGCCCCCCGGGTTTCTCATTAGAAAGCCAGTTATATATGAACTTCTTCCAGTCCCTTTTAGATTTCGCTTTTTTGGGGTTGCTCAGTAGCCAACCCTTCATCTTCTTGAGTTGGAAATCTATATCTAGGGCTGGAAATGCTTCCTTTAAAGCATTTATGTATGTTTCTGTAATACCTATCCACTTCTCTAAATTCATATCAAAATGGACTTCATTTTTCTTTTTCCATAAAGGAAGGAGAGAGTCATATGTTTTGGGGTTTTGAGCCTTCTCCTTTCTTTCTTCTTCTTCTACTTCTATGTCTCTGTCTCCGTCTCCGTCTAGGTCATCACTTTCATTTGTACTTTCGTCTGTAACTCCATCTTGTAACTTTATAAAAGTAAGTCTTTTATTCTCCTCATCATAAATCCATTTACCATTAAGCCTATATTCCTTCTGTCGTTCATATTCAGGTTGATATTTTTTCCAGTTGATGATTTTTATTATATTGTTATTCAAAACCTCAATTTTGCTATGTTTAATCATCTTTTTTTTGCATATAAGGAAAACCTCAAGAGGCATATCGATCATGTCGGCGAGTTGTGCGTCCGTATATCCCATAGTCTCCGTGACTGCAATAAAGGGAGAATACGGACCATCGCCACAGACCAGGAGAATTCCCGGCCAAGACCACCGTTCATCATAGGTGAACTCTTTTTTCAATGTCCCCCTCAACGTCTGATCAACCCATAGCTTTATCCAGTTGCGTCTCATCTCTCTCCTTCCATCACAGGACTCCTCAAATATTCCTTCGCCTTCCTATCATTGTCGGGTGCTTGAACCCTCGGCGAATGACACAGTGCTCTTATCTGCCCCCTTTGCCTCTCCAGTGCTTTGAGATATCCCCTGAGATAAAATAGAGTTCGGGCATCTCCTGACTTCTTAGCTAGCTTTATACGCTCGATAGTCAAGGTTATCTCAGCTTTCCAGGCATTCTTGAGCTTGATTAACTGCCTGCGGACGGCTAGCCACTTGAACACGCCCCGATTGAGCAGGATACGGTAAGTCTCCTCTTCTGGGATTTCAAACCAGGTTAGGAAGTCCCTGGCAATCAGGGTAGGCTTGTTTTGCCGTTGCTGGTTAATGTCGTTCATTCCTCTCTATCCATGCTATTCTTTTCATGATTTCGTATGCGATTTGGGGGACGATGGCATTTCCGAGTGCTTTAAGTCTTTGGACTCTATGTGCGTGAACCCAAGAGGGAATCCCATCATCCACTCGACAAAAGCGGGTTGCAACTTCATACCAGTCCTCTTGCCAATTTCCTCGTTGAGCATGCGAAAATGAGTCTTTGAATTGACTCTCTTGTGACTTCGGTAATCCCTTGATTGGGGCGTTGGAAGGAT
>JBDRGH010000426.1:0-2580 GCA_043818015.1 Pseudomonadota bacterium | reverse complement strand
TACTTTTAATTTGGCAGCAGGCACTGCCTCCCTCGATGTAGCAGCAGGGGCAGCGGTGAATGTGGATGCGAATCTGACGGTAACTGCAGCAACCTCCCTCGACGAAGCCGTGGCGATGTCGAGTAAGGCACCGAAGGCGAGCCCGACGTTCACAACTAAAATCACTACTCCCATCATTGATCTCACTGGTGGTCAGATTGCTTTTCCTGCTATCGCAGTACCAAGCGCAGACCCTAACACGCTGGATGATTTTGAGAAGGGGGCGTGGACACCGGGGGTGAGTTTTGGGGGTGCTTCGGTAGATGTGGCCTATAATGCTGCTTACACGATGGGTGTCTACACAAAGATCGGTAATCGAGTCCACGCAAATGGATTTATGATCTTGACCAATAAAGGCATCAGTATTGGGACCGCCTTAATAACCGGCTTACCGTTTACTGTTGTAAACACAGAATCAGGAGCATCTCCGGCGGCGTTAAGGTTAAATATTGTTACGTTTGCAGACACCTTCCAGGGGAATGTGGTTAAAAACACAGCAACAGTAGCATTGGAAGAAGTGCTGATGAATGGAACATTAACACAGATTACAAATGCTGATTTCGCAAACACAAGCCAAGTCATGGTTTCTGTATCATATTCAATCTAAGGAGGATAAAATGTTAGAAAAATTAGTAGTAATTGATCAAATTGAAGTAACGGAACTCGGCCATGTTCAAGTCCGTCAAGCAACCAAGATCATTGAGGACGGGAAGGAGATCAGTAAGACTTACCATCGCCATGTGCTTAGCCCCGGAGATTCGCTTGAAGGACAGGATGAAAAGGTGCAGGCAGTAGCAAATGCTGTCTGGACGCCGGAAGTAGTAGCGGCTTATAAGGCGCAGGTAAATGCTTTATAGTCTGCAATACACCGACTCAATGCCCGACTGGAAGGCGGGATACTCCAGAGCCTGGTTCGTGAGGATTCGGCCTGCTTACAAGGATGACAAGGGGCTTCTCGCGCATGAAATCGAGCATACCCGCCATTGGTGGTATTCGCTCGGTTTCAGCAGCATCCTGTATCTGTTGAGTAAGAGGTTCAGGCTATGGGTAGAAGTGAACTGCTACAAGGTGCAGCTTGAATACGCAGCGGACAGGGAATTGGCAAGGCGCGCCTATGCTCTCAGGATAGCGGAACATTACAATTTGGGAATTACTGTTGGAGAAGCACTCATCGCGTTAGGAGGTTAAGATGTCTGTAAACTACCCCGCAGCAAGCTGACGGGGCATTGCAGTTCCAAGAGAAAGAGATTTAACAGATTCAGGGTGGACTGCGATAGGCAAGTTTACGATTGCCCTTTGAGAAATATTAATAGCACCATTGAGGTCGGCATGGCAAGAGAAGCCACAACATTGGCAGACAAACTCGGATTGAGATTTACGATTGGACTTAGAAATATGCCCACACTCAGAGCAGGTTCTGGAAGTATTTCTTGGATTAACGAAGGTGACTGGAATGCCTGCCAGTTGTGCTTTGTAGGAGATAAACTTTCCGAGTTCGTCAAAGGCCCATTTGCCGAATTGTTCTCTTTGCGATTTCCGAACCGAGACCCGAAAGCCCTTCAAATCTTCCAGGGCAATTCCTCTTCGGGTGTCTTTAGCAACGGTTACAACTCGTTTGGCGATGGTGTGATTGGTGATCTTCTTAAATCTTCGTTCTCTGCCAGAAAGTTTCTTGAGGTGCCTCTTGGCAGATTTAGAACCTCTCTTTTGGAGAGCTTTCTTAATCTTGGTCATTTTCTTACGAACGTTGTCAACTGCTTCTCCCGAAAAGTTCTCTCCATCCGAAGTCGTGGCAAGGCGAACTATTCCGAAATTGACGCCAAGAAACGATTCAATGTCCTTGACATCATCTTCGGGGATTTCGACGGTTTGAAAAAGATAAAACTTTCCTTTTTTGTGGACAAGATCAGCTTCACCCTTGATGTAAGGCAGATACTTAGGGTTGTGGCAAACAAAAGGAACTTTCAGCCTTCCGTCAACAGACCAGAGGGAGACAGTCATCCCCTTATAGGAAAGAATGCGAGCATCATAGGTGATAGCTCCAAATGGTTTAAAGAATCGCTTTCTTTTCTTGTCAAGTTTATAGGCATCAACCACTTTGGAAATGCACCTCACTACCATTTGAGCGGAAAGATTAAAAGAGTCTTTGATTTGACGGTAACAAAGATGGTGAAGCCTATATTGGTTGAATTCTCTTTTGTCCCATGCGACATTGGAAATCTCACTACAGGCAGCATTGGAATGTTTAAGGGTATTCAAAAGAGATTGTGCCTGTTCTTTGGTCGGCAGAAGTTTTATTTGGAGAATCAGTTTCATGTTATAAGTATAAGTCAAATATTTGAGGTTGTCAAGAGAAAATTTAAAGAAAGGAGGCGGGTATTCCTCCCCACTGCAAGCAGATGGGGTATCCTACCCGAACTTTTATGAACGGATTCCTTGTTGTTGACGAAGAAGATTGGAAAGGTCTCGATGCCGATAGACGTGACTGGTTGATATTCAATACCCTGAAGAGCATGGATGGGCGTCTGAAAAAACTTGAAC
>JBDRGH010000425.1:0-2209 GCA_043818015.1 Pseudomonadota bacterium | reverse complement strand
AAAAAGGAGAGATGAAGAGGCAAGGAAGTGGTTAGACGCTTTTTATAAACTGGGGCATCATTTGCAGGTGAAGGTCTCACAATGAGATGTTACTCACATAGGAGAAAAAGATGAAGAGAAGAGGAAGTGGTATCCTCCTGCATATATCTTCGCTCCCCTCGCCTTTTGGCATTGGAGATTTTGGACCATGGGCTTATCGTTTTGCTGATTTTCTCGCCGAAACAAAACAGGCGTTCTGGCAGATTCTTCCTCTCAACCCCATTGAGCCTGCTTATAGTGGTTCCCCGTATCACAGCATATCTGCTTTCGCCTGCAATTTCCTGTTGATCAGTCCGGAGTTTCTGGTTCGGGATGGGTTGCTTACCAAGAAAGATATTGAATCCATACCTCGTTTCCTGAAGGAAAGGGTTGATTATCAAGCAGTTGTCGCTTATAAGGAACAGCTCCTTTATCGTGCATACGAGGGTTTTAAAAAAGAGACAACCAATTATGAATACAAAAAGTTTTGTGAGGAAAATTCCTCTTGGCTGGAGGACTTTGCCCTTTTTATCACCCTTAAAGACCACTGTTATGGAAGGGTTTGGAGTGAATGGCCTCCTGAGATACGGGATAGGGACAGAGAAGCTTTGCAACAGCTTGCAGAAAAGCTTCGTGATAGAATGGAGTTTCAGAAATTCCTCCAGTACATCTTCTTCAAACAGTGGTCTTCACTCAAGCTCCACTGCAACCAGAAGGGTATTCAGATTATTGGGGACATCCCCATTTACGTGGAATATGACAGTGTAGACCTTTGGACCAATCCGGAGATATTTAAGTTGAACAGCGAAAGAAGGCCCTATGTCGTTTCTGGGGTACCACCCGATTACTTTAGTGCGACAGGGCAGCTTTGGGGTAACCCCGTTTACCGGTGGGAAGTATTGAGGCAGAAGGGTTACGACTGGTGGGTTCGAAGAATAGAACAGGACTTAAAGCTCTTTGACCTGGTGCGCGTCGATCATTTCCGCGGCTTTGTGGGATACTGGGAAGTACCAGCACGTGAGAGCACCGCCATGAATGGAAGGTGGGTTGAGGCACCCGCAGAGGACTTCTTCAAGGCACTACTTAAAAGATTCCCCTATCTACCTATCATTGCTGAGGACCTCGGCGTCATCACCCCGGATGTACGGGAGGTGATGAATCGCTTTGCCTTTCCCGGCATGAAGGTGCTTCTTTTTGCCTTCGGCGATGACGTTCCAACCAATCCCTATATACCTCATAACCATATACAAAACAGCGTTGTATATACAGGCACTCACGACAACAATACGGTTAAGGGATGGTTCGAAAGGGAGGCAACGCCAGCAGAGAAGGAGAGGCTGTTTCGCTACCTGGGACGTAAGACCTCGGCGGAGGAGGTTCACTGGGAATTCATACGACTTGCAATGATGTCTGTAGCCGACACGGTGATTATCCCCATGCAGGATATTCTAGGTCTCGATGAGGAGGCTCGAATGAATCGGCCAGCAACAACACAGGGCAACTGGCTATGGCGGCTTTTGCCCGAGCAGTTGATTCCTCAGGTTTCCACGAGGCTCTTGGAGATCACTGAAATCTATGGAAGGACGTAAGTGGAGGTGTGTCGGAAAGTCTTTCACATCGATTTTGTTCCTGGTCGCTCCGTTTTTCGCAGCATCACGCTGAATGGACGGCCAATCACGGGGGGAGTACAGGAGTAAAACATGCACTATGACACAGCACTTAGGGGTTACACGGCGAAGCGGATCGAGGAGATCGAGTCCGCTGAGATCCTCGTGGGTATCCCCTGCTACAACAGCGAGGGAACCATCGCCCACGTGGTTCAGATGGTCACCCACGGTCTGGCCAAACACTACAAGGAGCGAAGGAGTGTAATCTTCATCGCCGATGGTGGGTCCACGGACGATACCCGGGAGGCAGCCAAGGAGTTTCAGATCAAACCATGGCAGGAGAAGATTGTGTCTATTTACCGGGGTTCGGGCGGAAAGGGAACAGCGCTGAGATCGATCTTTGAGGCCGCAAAGCGGCTGGGTGTTCAAGCATGTGCGGTAGTGGACTCAGACCTCAGGAGTATTACATCGGACTGGGTACAGTACCTCCTGGATCCGGTACTCACCAAAGGCTATCAATTCGTGGCCCCGGTCTACGTCAGGCACAAGTACGACGCGACCATTACCAACAATATCGTGTACAA
>JBDRGH010000424.1:0-4438 GCA_043818015.1 Pseudomonadota bacterium | reverse complement strand
CTTAGAGGTTGAGGGGGTACTCTCCCACTTATCCACGGCCTCCGGAGATACTCCAGAAGATCGAGACTTCGCCTCGTCACAGCTGGAGAGATTTGATAAATGCCTCAGAGAAATAAAGATACTTGGCTTCTCCCCACCCTTAAGACATATTGCCAACAGTGCAGCAACCGTCGACTTACTCTCTTCCTCGTGCAATATGGTACGTCCCGGGTTAATACTGTATGGAGTATACCCTTCGTCCAGGTTTGCCGAGAAAATTCAACTGAAACCAGTCATGAGCCTAAAGACGGAGATCATCCAAATAAAGAGGGTCCCTGCGGCATACGGCATCAGCTACGGGAGGACTTTTGTCACCCGACGAGAGTCGGTTATAGCCACCTTGCCCATTGGCTACGCGGATGGTTATAATAGACTCTTGTCCAACCGAGGGGCGGTCCTGATTCGAGGGAGTAAAGTGCCCGTGGTGGGGACTATGTGCATGGATATGCTAATGGTCGATGTGACCGAAGTCCCCAACGTGCGGGTGGGTGACCAGGCAGTCTTGATGGGGAGGCAAGGAGACAATGAGATCTCTGCGGATGATGTTGCCAGAGAGATCGGAACTATCTCCTATGAGGTCTTTTGTGGAGTGAGCAAGCGTGTCCCCAGGATTTACATAAGAGATGGGAAGATCGTTGGGAAGAAGATAGATGTTTAAAGTACTCGACTACTTGGGTTCTCTTGTAATAGGCTTTATTGAAGAGGGCGGAAGGGTAATGCTTCTCTTCATAAAAACCCTGTCGTGGATAGTTCGTCCCCCCTTAAACCTCAAGAATATAATGCGGCAGATGGAAGAAGTGGGGATCAATTCGATTCCAGTAGTGCTTATAATGTCAATCTTTACTGGAATGGTCTTAGCGCTCCAGAGTTACACGGGCTTTCGGAGGTTCAATGCCGAGGCATTCGTGGGCACAGTAGTCGCTTTATCCATGGTTAGGGAACTTGGTCCTGTTCTTTCTGGTCTCATGGTCTCAGGCAGAGTTGGGGCAGCTATGGCCGCTGAGCTTGGTACTATGCAAGTTACCGAGCAGATTGATGCCCTTTACTCGCTAGCTACCAATCCTATCAAGTATCTCATCGTTCCCAGGTTCTTGGCGGCCCTATTCGTAATGCCGATATTGGTTATCTTGTCTACTATAGTCGGGATCATCGGTGGCTACTTCGTCAGTGTAGTCCTGCTGGGAACCAATTCCACAATCTACGTCAAAAGAACATGGGACTATATGGAATTGAACGACGTATATATTGGGCTGCTAAAATCGTGCATCTTTGGAATGATTATCGCCACCATAAGTTGCTATCAAGGTTTCTATACCCAGGGTGGAGCTGAAGGGGTTGGTAAAGCTACCACGAGAGCGGTCGTGTCCTCCTCGCTCATAATCCTGATATCCAACTACTTCATCACTGCCTTAATGTTCTGAGGATAGGCAGTCTCTTCTGAAAAAAGAAAAAGTTCCTCGATGAACCAGGTAAAAAGACAGGTCAGAGATGTCAAAAGAAGGCCAAAAAGACACCAATCCAGAGAACGTGATCGTGGTTACAGACCTTCATAAATCCTTTGGGGACAACCATGTGCTCCAGGGATTAGATCTCGAGGTAAAACGTGGCGAGGATATAGTAGTAATTGGGGGAAGCGGGAGCGGAAAGAGCGTATTGATCAAATGTATAATTGGCCTACTCAAACCCGATAAAGGAACGATATATGTAGATGGCGAGGAGGTTACCTCTTTCAATGAGAAGAAACTCAATGAAATGAGGACGAAGTTCGGCATGCTCTTCCAGTTCGGTGCCCTCTTTGACTCGATGCCGGTATGGGAGAATGTGGGTTTTGGGCTAAAACAACATACCCATATGAAGGATGATGAGATCATGGATATAGTTATTGGAAAGCTCGACTTAGTCGGCCTAAAGGGGGTTGAAAATCTGATGCCCTCAGAGCTAAGTGGTGGTATGAAAAAGAGGGTCAGCCTGGCGAGAGCAATAGCCATGGAGCCTGAAATCCTTCTCTACGACGAACCGACTACTGGGTTAGACCCGATAATGGCTGATGTAATCAATGAACTGATTATTCAGCTGAGGGAGAAACTGAGGGTTACGTCCATCGCCATTACCCATGATATGAAAAGCGCTTACAAGATAGGCAACAGAATTGCTATGCTTTACAAGGGTAAGATCGTAGAAGTTGGCACCCCAGATGAAATACGAAACTCGAAAAACGAGATAGTACAGCAGTTCATTCAGGGAAAGTCAGAAGGTCCGATAACGAGAGGCGAGTAAACATTTAGAATTTTGTGCTTAGATGTTCTCTGTTTTTTATTTTTCTGTAAATAGGAGGATCTATAATGAAAAAGATGTCCACCGAAGTAAAGGTAGGTCTATTTGTGTTCCTCGGTATCCTTGTCCTGGCATACATGACGATAAACATAGAAAAGATCAAGGTTGGTAGAGCAGTAGGATACAGGATATACACGAAGCTCGACTCTGCGGCAGGACTCGTCAAGAATTCACCCGTGAGGATTGCAGGGGTTGAAGTAGGCAGGGTAGAGGATATAGCCCTTGAGGCCGGAAAGGCGAAGGTGGTTTTGCGTCTCCCCGGGCAGATAACACTGCCCGTTGACTCTCTCGCCTTCGTGAAGTCACAAGGACTCCTGGGGGAGAAGTACATCGAGATTCAGCCGGGGTCATCAAAGGATGTATTTATCCGGCAGGGCGGTCAGATCAAACAGGGGGCCTCTCCAGTAGATATGGATCAACTCTTCTCTCAAATGAGCTATGTAGCTGCGGATATTAAAGGAGTCACTAGCTCCTTGAACAGAGTCTTAGGAGGAGCGGAAGGCGAACGGTCTTTGAGAAAAACCCTCGATAATATCACAGAGATAACAACTGACTTGAATACCACAGTAAAAGAAAATAGGGAACGGTTTACTACTATCATGACGAATTTCGAACGCCTTTCAGGAGACCTGGCCGGGGTGTCCGCCAAAGCGGGAGATACCTTCAACACCATAGACAGGGTAGTGAAGAGGATTGAAGATGGAAAGGGGACGTTGGGTGGGTTGGTAGCCGATCGCTCCCTCTACGACCAAACGACGGGTGCCATGGCAAGCATTAATAGTATAGCCAAGAGGATAGAAAGGGAGAGGGAACCCTCGGTAAATTAATGACGGATAAATCCCTCTACGATGAAACCACGGGTGCTGCAACAAGCCTTAATAGGATAGCTAAAAGGATAGAAAAGGGAGAGGGAACCCTCGGTAAGCTGGCCACTGACGAGACGCTTTATACCGAGACAAAGACTGCCTTAAAGAAGGTTAATAAGGCTGCAGGCGGTATCCAGGAGCAAACCCCCATAACCGCTCTGGGGGTTGTTTTAGGGCTACTCTTTTGAGATAGGTAACCCTTCGACCCCAAGGAATGAGTGATCAGTATGGAGACGCTCGATAGGTGAGCGTCAACTTCATCCAAAAGTCTAAAGCTCGTTGTTGGGTGTCTGGAAAAGCAGCTAAGAGGAGGGAAGATGAGAGGAAAAACTGGGGGCATTGCCTGAATGACACATAATCCTTTAATACTGATATCCAATAACCAGTCGATGAAGAGAGCCACTATCGGAACGATAGCTCTCTTGCTTATAATCCTGGTTTCCGGATGTGCGACTTCTCTCACAAATAACCGAAGACTGAATATGGAGCCTTTATTCAGCTACAATGAGGATATCGACAGAGAATCAACCGAATTAGATGCTGTCGGCCCCTTTTTTACCTTTCAATCTAAACCGAAGCAGGAAGAATACGGTTTCAGGCCCTTTTTTTACGTCAGGAAAAAGAAGGAGGAACACTTTAAAGAGATTGAGTATTTGTACCCTCTGGGCAAGTACAGAAAAACAGATCAGGAAAGGGTCTTTCAGTTCATCCCCCTTTTTTCTTCCCACAAGGATCTAACCGAAGAGACAAAGAAGCCTTCTGATTTTGGCTTTTTCCCCGTCTTCTGGGGTAAAGATGAAAACGGCGAGAGCTACGGGGGGCTTTTCCCTCTATACGGACGGTTGAAGCACAGGTTCGGAAAGGATCAGATTCGATTCGTCCTCTGGCCTATCTATTCTGATTCAAAGGAAGAGAATACCTGGACATATAATATCCTTTGGCCAATCTTCTCCTACACCACGGGAGGGGGCGAAAGTGGGTTCAGAGTATGGCCTCTTTACGGGCGCCAAGAAAAAGAAGGTGAATATTCCAAGTATTTTGCATTATGGCCAATATTCTTCTTTCAGAAAACCGACTTGGATACTGATAACCCCCAAACTTTTAAGGCCGTTTTTCCATTATTTGTGGACTCAAGTTCGCCTGAAAGGGATTCAACAACTTTTCTTTGGCCGTTTTTCCACTTTTCCAACGATAGAAAG
>JBDRGH010000423.1:0-2190 GCA_043818015.1 Pseudomonadota bacterium | reverse complement strand
GGTAAGATAATAGATTTCCTCGCCGAACACGCGGATACGATTGTTAGATTTCAAGGAGGCAACAATGCCGGGCATACGGTAGTGGTGAAGGACGAGCCCATAATCCTCCACCTCATACCATCTGGCATCCTCCATTCGAATAAGAAATGTATCATCGGTAATGGCGTAGTCATAGACCCGAAGGAGCTAATCAACGAAATTGACACATTGAAGTCGAAAGGTTGCTTTCAGGATGACAGTTGTCTCCTAATTAGCGAGGGAGCTCACCTCGTAATGCCTTACCATAAAAGCATCGATATAGCCAGAGAGAATCTCAAAGGCGGGAAAAAGATTGGTACAACGGGGAGGGGGATAGGACCGACCTACGAAGATAAGGTAGGGAGAATGGGTATCAGGGTCATTGACCTCCTGGAAAAGGATGTATTCAGAGCCAAGCTGGAGTCCAACCTTAACGAAAAAAACTTTTACCTGGTCCACTACCTGAAAGAGAAGGAGGTTGACTTCGAAGAGATATATAGTGAATATGTAGAGATGGGCAAGAAGATTGAGGGATACGTGGCCGACACCTCGGTGTTTGTAAACCAAGAGATTCAAAATAGTAAGAACATCCTGTTTGAAGGTGCGCAGGGTAGCCTCCTGGACGTGGACCATGGTACCTACCCGTTTGTAACTTCAAGTAATACGGTAGCGGCTCAAGCCTGTATAGGGGCGGGAATTGGGCCTACTAAGATAGACAGGGTAATGGGGATTTCCAAAGCTTACACTACCAGGGTTGGGGAGGGCCCCTTCCCTTCCGAGTTGAAAAACGAATTGGGAGTAATGTTGAGGGAAAAAGGAAACGAATATGGGGCCACTACCGGTCGGCCCAGGCGGTGTGGATGGTTCGATGCTACCGTCGTGAAACATGCTATCCGGATCAACGGGATTGACAGCCTGGCCATTACAAAACTCGATGTCTTAGATGGTTTGGATAAGATAGAGTTCTCTACGGGATACAAATACAAAGGCGAAACCTTGTCGGAGGTCCCATCGAGCATAAAGACTCTGGAGGCATGCCACCCTATTTATGAACAGATGGACGGCTGGCCGGGAGATATCAGCCAGATCAAGGAATACGACAAGTTACCAGACAATGCCAGGAGATATGTTGAGAGGATAGAGAAGCTGGTTGATGCCGAAGTGATAATGATCTCCGTCGGCAACAGAAGGGATCAGACAATAGTACTCAAAAATCCTTTTTCATAAATTGCTTTCGGGAAGGGGTAGTCTGCCTGCACACCTGCAGGCTATAAGAATTCTACCATCAATTTGCTTGAAGTCTTCTCAGGGCCGTTAACTCAGGCGGTAGAGTATCTGCCTTTTAAGCAGAGAGTCGCTGGTTCGAGTCCAGCACGGCCCACCAACGTCCCCATCGTCTAGTCTGGCCAAGGACACCGGCCTTTCACGCCGGCGACAGGGGTTCAAATCCCCTTGGGGACGCCACTTTGTTTTTAGAGGCCCAGCTTTCAATTCTGGGCCTTTTCTTGTCTTCGGACGCCAGCACCGAGATATGCCACTTTCTAAATGAGACAATCCCGGCTTGTGCGCCTCTGAAAAATAAAAAATAAAGGGACATCCTACATGTTATTATGTGTTACTTAGGGTGAACACTTCAGCTGTCAACCGCTCAGCGAATTCTGAGGGAATATCAGGGGTTAACCATTTTCCATAAGTTGCTTCAGAACCAACGTCCCCTCCTCTATCCCAGACTTTGGAACGACTCAGATCCGTATAGATTGATTTGGGCTTTTCACCTTTAAGATATCTCCTTATGGCTTTTTGCCTGAGTTCTTCTTTCATCTGATACCCTCCTTTTCGATGTACCTGGGAGGCTATCATAAAAAGAAAATCAATATAATGGGTTAACGAGGTCTTGACACAAATAGGCATTAAGGTTAACGATGTCTTGAAAGTTATCAACTACCAAACCGATAACCCATTCTTATTTCCTGGGTTTCATCCAGCCTGTAAGAGCAACAAGCCTCTTCTTTTTCATATCAGTCTTAAAGATCTTGCAGTAATTGGTGGCTTTATGGGATTTGGACGTGTATGTAACCGGGCCACAGAGTCCCCCTGTGTCGAAGTTCTTAAGTGTTTCAAGTGCATCTACCAACTTTTCACCATCAACATCTTTACCCGCCCTTCTTAATC
>JBDRGH010000422.1:0-2503 GCA_043818015.1 Pseudomonadota bacterium | reverse complement strand
AGATGGTGGAGGAGGTCAAAAGCCTTTTCGATCACGAGACGGGAATCGATAGGGAAGACCCCCCCGTCTTTACCCACTATGAAGCGACGGATCCGGAGGAGTTTATTAAATAAGAGAGATAATTATGGGCTATAAGAAGATTAAAAAAGACCAGTTGAAGACGGTTCTCACCGAACTGAGTAAGGAATACGTCGTACTTTTGCCTTCTCGCTCGAAGGGCCAGATAGCTTTCGCCCCTTGGGATGGTGAAAATGCGGATTTTCTTGACTGGTATAAAAATACAGTTGTCCCCCCAAAAGCCCTTTTTTTTCCTCCTGTAGAAGAGATGTTTCATTTTCGTAAAGGGGAAGAGGGGTACGAGGTAGAGGAGTTACGTCCTGAAGAAGGACCCCGGGTTATCTTCGGCATACGGCCATGTGATGCCAAGGCGTTAGAGACCCTAGATATACTATTTGCCGATACCTATAGGGACCCTTATTACCTCGCAAGGAGGGAAAACTGTATCCTTATTGGTCTAGGCTGTAACGAGCCTTGCGATACCTGTTTTTGCATGTCCTATGATATCTCCCCGGGGCAATCTGAAGCTGTTGATCTATTGTGTACAGACACAGATGGGGATCTTTTGATAGAAGCTAAATCGGATAAGGGGAGAGAGCTCTTGTCGAAGATGAGTGGGGTTTCTGATGCGAGCAGCGAAGAAGAGTCGAAGGCAAATGAATTGAGGGAAGCGGCCAAAAAGAGGATAAGCAGGCAAATAGACTTATCCGGCCTCGAAGAAAAGATGAGAACAAACTTTGAAAACAGGGAATATTGGAAAAAGGTGTCGATGAAATGTATGGCCTGCGGTATCTGCACTTATGTGTGCCCCACCTGCCATTGCTTCGACATACATGACGAGCATAGAAAAAAAGAGGGCAGGAGGATACGAAACTGGGATAGCTGCAAATTCTCGTTATTTACCAGGATGCCTATGGAGAATCCTCGCCGTGAAAAATGGAGACGGATAAGACAGCGGTATCACCATAAGTTCGAATATTACCCTATGAATTTTGGAGCCATTGCGTGTACCGGATGCGGAAGGTGCATAAGAGAATGCCCGGTGAATGTGGATGTTACAGAGATAATAGGAGGGATCCAGAGCCTTTGATTAGCTCAAGCTGAAAATTTTTTACCAATGACTGATGTGAAGCAGAAGGAGATTTATATTCCATGATGGTTGAGGCTAAAAAGGACCAAAGTGATTCGTTGATGGAAGACCGTAACGTCTACCTGCCCCATGTGATGAGGATTGAAAAGGTGATCCAGGAGACTCAAAATATTAAAACCTTTCACTTCAATTTCAGGGATGAAAACGAGAAGGCTCGGTTCACGTTTAAGTCGGGGCAATTCGCGGAATACTCCGTATTTGGAATAGGGGAAGCTACCTTCTGCATCTCTTCGAGCCCTACAAGGATGGATCATATGGAGTTCAGCGTAATGAGGGTGGGAAAGGTAACCCAGGCTATCCATGAACTTCAAGAGGGAGATGAAATAGGCTTTCGGGGACCCTATGGGAACTGGTTTCCCTTAGACTTACTGGAGGGAAAGAACCTTGTCTTTGTAGGTGGAGGTATCGGTTTGGCCCCCCTCAGATCTTTGATCTGGAATGTCCTCGACAATCGTGATGCGTATGAGAAAATAGTCATCCTGTATGGTGCTAGAAGTCCAGGAGATCTGTCATTTAAATATGATTTGGAAGCATGGGAGAACGACAGTAGCGTAAATATGAACACCACGGTCGATAGGGGAGATGAGAACTGGACCGGTAGGGTAGGACTTATTCCTCCGGTTCTGGAAGAGATCGGACCATCCCCGGATAATGCCGTGGCTATCACCTGTGGACCTCCCATAATGATAAGATTTACGTTGCAGTCCTTGGAAAAACTAGGTTTTACCCATGACCAGATAATAACCACACTAGAGATGAGAATGAAATGCGGTATAGGTAAGTGTGGAAGGTGCAATATTGGAAATATATACGTATGTAAAGATGGTCCAGTCTTTACCTATGCTGAGATCCGGAATTTCCTTTCCGATGAGTTTTAGCCCTTTCCTCTTTTCTCCCTTTAGCCCAATCACTCAGTTGAGTCTTAACGTGCTCTTGTCCAAGCAGAACTTCCTTTGAGTGGTTATTAAAACGTTTTTTGGTACTAACCTCAGCACTCCCTTCCTCTTTCTCTGCTTCACATCGAGTTCTCAAAATCGTGGTCACGTCAAATTACCCGCTATGATCTCTTGCCCTTCGTCTTTTTGAGTTAAGTGAACGCCTTTATCCCTTCGCTCACTGCTTTCGCAGTGATCCCGCTGCTCCCGCAAATTTCGCCGAAAGACAGAGGGGTTCACTACAGATTCAGGAAACTGCTGTAAAATAATTTCTGTGTTACCCCAAAGTGATAATGTCCTATTTAGCCAATTTAGAAATGTCCTAAAACGTGGCTATAATTTCTTCCTTTTGAAAGGGGGG
>JBDRGH010000421.1:0-5501 GCA_043818015.1 Pseudomonadota bacterium | reverse complement strand
CGCCCCGCTGAACCAAAACGATAACACAGGGTACCTCGGCAGCAACACAGTGGGATATCGTTTCTTGCATGAGCCCCCAACCCGGACTCGAGGTGGACGTCATGACCCTGAATCCCGTGGCAGCACCACCGAAAAGCATGTTGATCGACCCGACTTCTGACTGTGACTGCAAGAATATCTTTCCCCTCTTGGGAAACTCACTGGCAAACCACTGGGTCACCTCATTCTGCGGGGTTATAGGGTAGCCAAAGAACCCGTCGCAACCGGCATACAGAGCTCCCCAGCCTACCGCCTCATTCCCCTGGATAAACATCCGCTCTGCCATATAGTTCTCCTCGCTAGAACTTCATTAGGAATACCAATTCGCTCTGACCGTTTAGCTGTCAATAAATTTATAAACCTCAATAGCATAATGAGGGCACATCCAACCGCAGACCCCGCAGGCATTGCACTTATCCGGCTTGGCTACAACGGGGAGAATATACCCAAGGGGGCTAAATCTGTCTTCGGACATGACAATACACTCCCGTTTGCAAAAACCCTGGCAATAACCACAGCCCCGGCAATTATTTTCATTGATTACAATTTCTCCTCTTGCCACCGACCCTTCCTCCAAATGACATTCATAGATAGAAATCCGTCTCCACGACTGGAAACCTTTCTAAACCTCTTTATTGTTTGACAGAGTATCCGTGAGAACAAATCCATAAATTTCTTGGGCAACCCGTCTCTGGCGGGTCAAAAAATGGATCTTGAAACGTAAAAGGACGCCTTTTCATATCTCACACCAATATATATAGAGAGGGACATAGAACTGTCAAGAGAAAAATAAGAAACCAAAACCCGTTTCTTGACAATAGGAGTTCATTATGTTATAAAAGGCAAGTATATTTATCCACTATCAATACCGAAATATAACACCGTGGTTGACATCTTTACCAAATGAAAGGATAGAGAGATGAGAAAGGTCTTTCTCTTGCTCCCCTTGTTGTGGATTATGTGCCTTTTACCGTTCCATAAAGGAGAAGCAAAGGATCCAAAGGACCGTCTAAGCCTCTCCTTTACCAAGACTGTATTTATAAAGAAATACAAGAACCTCAAGGTCCATTATGAACGACACACGGTAAAAAAGGGGGAGTTCTTGTGGAAGATAATGAAAGACAAATATGGGATCCCTCCATCTAATCTCCCTGAGTTCCTGAGGATCGTAAAAGTATTAAACCCTTCTATCGCTAATCTCAACACAATTTATCAGGGGCAGAAGCTGTATATTCCTATCAGATTAGAAACTCAAGCAGCCCGATCTAAGCCCCCGTCTTCTTTCCCAACAGCTTTTGTGACCGTCAAAGAACATACTGTCCAGCCTGGCCAGACCCTTGCAGGCATCTTGTTACATGTATATAACGTGCCAAAGGCTCTGGTCTTTAACGAGCATATAACGCTCTTCCGGGAACTAAACCCAAGCATTAAGGATCTTAATCTCCTTAGAGTCCATCAAAAGATACTTGTTCCGGTTCATGAGCCAATCCCAGAAGAGAAACGTAAATTGGCCAAAAAGAGAACCCCCAAGCCCTTAATAACCAAGGAAATTAATACGGAGGAGAGGCTTAAATTCCTCGGGGGAGTGAAAGGTGAAGTGGCTCCGAGTGAACTGGAAAGAGCAATACCTATGAACACTGAGTCTGGTCCCGAAGGGGTCAAGAATTCTGTTGGAGCGCTCTTCAAAACTATTGGGGACCGTTACATAAACAAAGGTAGCTACTATATTCCAATCCCTGGAGGGGGGGAACTAACCGTTGATACTGCATCTTTCCCTATCCTGGAGTTGAAGAGTGGAAGGAAGGTAATCATAGACCTTGATGACGGATTACCGGCAAAGATAGAAAAGCTTATAGAATCGAATTGGAAGAATTATAAGATTGTCAATATCCAGAGAGATGAGAGTGCGGAATCTATCTTCAACAAGCTTTTCTCCCTAGCGGGGTATTACTCCGTAACGGGTGGAGATGACCCTCTGGTCCTGAGAGGTAAAATATCGATAAAGATATGGGCAGATTGGATGGTCTTCAAAGATAAGGACAGAACACTTGAAGATTTGATCTATGCCGTAAATATCATCGGCAAAGAAGATAAAGAAGTCCCTTTAGCAATTAAGGATTATCTCGAACGGTTTGGGGTAAGGGTTATTGACGTATCTCTGGGTGGGAAGCCAGAATCGGATCAGAGAGAGGGTATCATACGTGGGGAGGAAGAGGTTGTCACACTGAATTCCTCAACTCATAGGGAATTAATCCATGGCCTCTTGACCCTCATAGGCCAACCATTCACCGAAGGTGTAAAGGTACCTCTCTTAAAAACAGGGAGCAGCGGTTTCAATCTGGAAATTACGGCAGACATATTCCTGAAGAGAGGCGACCGGAATAGTATTATCAGTCTTCACACTCTACCCAACGACCTGGTAAAGATGCTCATCGAAAATGAGTTTAGGATTTTGGAGGTGGATGAAGGTGAAAGTCGAGAATCGGTAATCTCAAAGGTATTGAGTTTCCTCGGTATCGAGTTCTCGTCTTCCACATTTGAGTTTGATACCGGTCGGAAAGGGGATCCACACAATATTTCAATTGCCATTCCCGGCTTTCTATTTCAGGAAAACAGTTCATTGAGGGTCCTTCTTACGGAAGCCAATCTTGATAAGAATATAAACCGCTTTTTGAAAGGAATGGGGGTAAGAACGGTCAAGTATTAAAATTTCCTCAATTCAGCAATGCTTTCACTGTCCGCATAATACCTTCTTCGTCCAGACCATACCTACTTCGAACGAGTTGCTGATTACCATGTTCAACAAATGTATCCCGGATACCTAAACGCTTCACCCTGAGACCTCGGAGTCCCCTCTTTTCCATAAGTTCTAGGACCGCGCTACCAAAACCACCGTCAAGGACATTCTCTTCTACGGTAATAACCTTGTCGATTTTCTCTGCCAAGGCTATGATCAATTCCTCATCCAGGGGTTTTACAAAACGGGCATTTACAACCGTCGCCTCGATATTCTCTTCTCTGAGACGTTGAGCGGCTGCGACAGCAGGATAAACCATAGAGCCGATCGCGAGAATCAACACATCCTTTCCCTCCACGAGAACCTCTGCTTTACCAATCTCCAGAGGTCTTAACGGAGATTCTAGTTTTACACCGTACCCTTTCCCCCGGGGATACCGTACCGAAACCGGTTTCCTGCACTCAACAGCCGTCTTGAGCATACGCTGGAGCTCATTTTCATCTTTAGGTGCCATCACTATCATATTGGGTATGTGGCGCAGGAAAGAGTAGTCGAATAGCCCATGGTGGGTAGGGCCATCCTCCCCGACAATCCCGGCTCGGTCAAGGGCAAAGACAACCGGTAAGTTCTGCAGACAGACATCGTGGACGATCTGATCATAGGCCCTCTGGAGGAATGTCGAGTAGATAGCTGTTACAGGGATAAACCCACCGGTAGCCAGACCGGCGGCAAAGGTAATCCCGTGTTGCTCCGCTATACCCACATCATAAAACCTATCTGGAAATTCCTGAGAAAACTTATTAAGACCCGTCCCGTCAGACATACCAGCGGTTATCCCCACTATGCTCTTGTTGACTCTCCCCAATTCAACCATAGTATCGCCGAAGACTTCTGTATAGGTAGGAGGGTTCCCGCCCTCTTTTAACGGCTTACCCGTTCCTCTATCAAATGGGCCAACCCCATGGAAATTTGTCGGGTTTTCTTCAGCGGGCCCGTAGCCTTTCCCCTTGGTTGTTACTACATGAATTAAAACAGGACCCTTTAGGTTCTTAACGTTCTTGATATTTTCAATCAGATGGTCCAGACGATGCCCTTGAATGGGTCCTATATACTTAAACCCTAACTCCTCAAAGAGTAATCCCGGAATTATCAACCCCTTGAAGGATCCTTCCGCCTGCTTAACGAGTTTTAAGACCGACTCTCCGATACCGGGGATTGTCTTGAGGAAATTCTTCATTTCAGTCCGAAACCTGGTAAAGAGCTGCCCGGTCATGAGACGATTCAGGTAAGACGAAAGGGCACCTACGTTGGGGGATATGGACATTTCATTATCGTTGAGGATCACTATCATGTCCTTTTCTCGATGTCCCGCCTGGTTGAGCCCCTCAAAGGCCAGCCCGCAAGCTATAGAGCCATCACCAATGACAGCTACAACTCTGTATTTTTCGTCGTTCAGGCATCTGGCCTCCGCCATCCCCAAAGCTGCTGAGATCGAAGTCCCGCTATGCCCAACATCAAAACTGTCACAGGGACTCTCATCTCTTCTGGGAAAACCGCTAATTCCCCCGTCCTGGCGCAAGGTATGAAACCTGTCTCTCCTGCCTGTTAATATCTTATGAGCATATGCCTGATGACCAACATCCCAGATGAGTTTGTCTCTGGGGATATCGAATACGTAGTGCAGGGCTATGGCCAACTCTACAGTACCAAGACTTGAAGCAAGATGACCGCCGTTTTTAGAGATAACGGAGATAATCTCCTCTCTAATCTCATCCGCTAGCTGTGTCAATTCGTGTAAACTAAGGGACTTAATGTCGGCAGGGCTATTAACCGTGTCGAGTAATCTAGCCATGATCAAAACACTTTCTTATATTTAGTCCCGATGAATCGGGATTACCCAGTGTGCCTTCAGGACCCTTCAGAAAAAGTATCCCCTCTCTTAAACTTTTCTATATCCAATATACCGTGCAATCATCTTCAATGGTTCTGACTTATCATCAAATCGTTCCAGATAACGAAGGGCCTTATCTATCAACTCATTGGCCCTCTTTCTTGATTCATCAATCCCCAAAACACCCGGGTAGGTTGCTTTCTTTTTCTCCACATCACTTCCAACGCTTTTACCCAGCAGACCCGCGTCACCCTCAACATTTAAGACATCGTCAACAATCTGGAAGGCCAAACCAATCGTCTCCCCGTATTTCGACAATGACTCGACATCTTCTTCCGTCCCTTTGCCCAACTTAGCCCCTGTTCTAACAGAAACAGAGATAAGGGCTCCGGTCTTATGGGTATGGATATACTCTAGGTCTGAAAGGCTCACATCTTTCCCCTCTGACTCAACATCAACCATCTGGCCTCCAACCATCCCGTATGCCCCGGCAGCACTGGCTATATCATTGATTACATCCAAAACGGTTTTCGGGTTATGCAAAGAAATAATCTTTGAATCCGTTATTAATCGAAACGCCTCTGTCAATAAGGAATCACCCGCAAGAATGGCAGCAGCCTCTCCATAGACTTTATGATTGGTAAGGCTTCCTCGTCTGTAGTCGTCATCATCCATAGCCGGTAAATCATCATGGATAAGAGAATAGGTGTGAATCAGTTCAATAGCACAGCCAAAGGGAAGCACACAATCTGTATCTCCGCCTACCGCTTCGCAAGAAGCAATGGTAAGGATTGGTCGGAGCCTTTTCCCTCCAGCAAAGAGGCTGTATCTCAT
>JBDRGH010000420.1:0-2114 GCA_043818015.1 Pseudomonadota bacterium | reverse complement strand
GGCCTGTGCAATAAGTCTTTGGAGGCCTTCCTGCCCCGCTATCTAGCGATGAGCAGGCGCAAAGACCGGCGGAAAAAGATCCTGGTGCCCATGCTCCCAGGGTATGTGTTTGTTCACTCCAAGCTTGAGGCCGAAGAGCACCTTCAGATTCTTAAGACTGTGGGGATTGTGCGATTGGTCAGCTTCAAGAGCAGACCGGTTCCTGCCAACGATGAAGAGATTGCTTCGCTCATGATTCTGGATGGAACCGATCGCACCGTACAGAATCGGGCATTTATGAAAAGCGGGGACCGGGTAATGATCATGGAAGGCCCCCTGAAAGGACTGGCCGGTTTTTATCTCCGTCACAAGGGGGGGACAGACAGGGTGGTCGTATCCATTGAACTCTTGCAACGTTCATTGGAAGTGGAGATAGAGGATTGGGCTTTAGAAAAAATTCCTTGAAAGGCATGGCTGAGTGATAGGCCTATGGGCCAGGTTTTGAGGATATGGAACAACGATGTCCCACTATTGAAAAGATAAGAAAGTTCATAGGGTTTGAACCCTCTTATGATCTGGACGCGATTATCCGCAGTGTGATTGATTATTTTAAGGAGTAAGGAGGAGGCGAGTGAACCGAGAAGTCAAGATTGCCGTAATGGGAGCCGGATATTGGGGTAAGAACTTAGTTAGGAACTTTGACTCTCTTGGCGTATTGGGAGTTATTTGCGACAGCCAAAAAGAGACCCTAAAGGTATTTTCAGGACAATACCCGGACGCACTTGTCACAGACTCGTTTCAGTCGATTCTTAAAGATCCGACCGTTACGGGTGTAGCAATTTCTACCCCGGCTGAGACCCATTACCATATGGTAAGGGAAGCCCTCCTTGCTGACAAGCATGTCTTTGTAGAAAAGCCTTTAGCACTTAGAGAAGAGGAAGGTAGCCAACTCTACCACCTGGCACTAGAGAGAAAGAGGGTTCTAATGGTAGGGCACCTGTTGCAGTACCACCCTGCCGTAGTCAAGTTAAAGCAATTGATTTCGGACGGGGAACTGGGAAAGATCCAGTATATTTACTCTAACAGGTTGAACTTAGGAAAGATAAGGCGAGAAGAGAATATACTGTGGAGCTTTGCCCCTCACGATATTTCGGTAATACTGTCTCTGACCGATGAAATGCCTGAGAGGGTCACAAGCTCCGGTGCCAATTACCTTCAGCAGAAGGTAGCTGACGTGACCCTTAGTAATCTTGCATTTCCCTCCGGTATCAGGGCACACATATTTGTTAGCTGGCTCCACCCTTACAAAGAACAGCGTCTGGTTGTGGTGGGAGATCGGAAAATGGCCCTCTTTGATGATGTGGAACCGAACGATAAACTACTTCTCTATCCGCACAGGATCGAGTGGAAAGACCACCTGCCCGTCGCAAACAAAAAGGAGGCCGAGATCGTCCCGCTTGATAAGAAAGAACCCCTCAGAGAGGAATGTCTCCATTTTATTGATTGCATCAAAGAAAATATTCGACCCAAGACAGATGGAGAGGAAGCGCTGAGGGTCCTCAGGGTTCTTCAGGCATGCCAGGAATCTTTGGAAAAGGAGGGGCAACCGGTTTCGCTCAAGGAACCTCTTTACGTTCCTCTAACGATTGACATCCAGGTGCATGAAAGCGCAATCATTGATCCCGGATGCGAGGTGGGGAGGGGCACAAAGATCTGGCATTTCTCTCACGTGATCAAGGGAAGCAAGATCGGTCGCGACTGCAGTATCGGTCAGAACGTAGTCATAGGACCTGATGTCACCATAGGAAATAAGGTAAAGATCCAGAATAATGTTTCTGTGTACCAGGGCGTAGTACTGGAAGATGGGGTATTTTGCGGTCCCTCGATGGTTTTCACAAACGTCTACAATCCGAGAAGCTATATCCCGCGAAAGGATGAAATCCGCCCAACCCTTGTAAAAGAAGGGGCAACCCTGGGTGCAAATTGTACCATTTTGTGTGGCCATACCATAGGCCGTTTTGCTCTTGTGGGAGCAGGTGCCGTAGTTCTAAACGACGTTCCTGACTTCGCTCTTGTAGCGGGAAATCCGTCCAGAATAAAGGGATGGATGTGCCGTTGTGGTATCCGGCTTCATT
>JBDRGH010000419.1:0-4031 GCA_043818015.1 Pseudomonadota bacterium | reverse complement strand
GGATACTATCATTAATGCAGCTACCAATAAAGACAAAGCCAAGTTTTCCTTAGCCTATGATTTATCCGGAGACCTCACCTTTGCTGTTACTGATCTTAAAGTAAATGTTTCTCAGGTAATAAGGAATGCCATTGCTACTATCCTGGCCACGATGGAGACTGCTGATGGAAGTAAGCTAGAACCAGGTGATGCCCTAACAATAGTCAATGCCATCTCAGGCGAGGTTACCCTGGGACTATCAAATACCTCAGGAATCTTTTTCCAAGAGGCCACCATTAACCTCAACGCAGCAGGTGTAAAAGATGCCTTGCTTAAGTTTGTGCCTGAAGGAGAGGTAAAAAGTGCCTGGCGCGATATCATTAATGCAGCTACCAATAAAGACAAAGCCAAGTTTTCCTTGGGTTATGATTTAACCGGAGACCTCACCTTCGCTGTTACTGATCTTAAAGTAAATATTTCACAGATAAGGAATGCCCTTGCTACTATCCTGGCCGCAAAGGAGACCGCTAATGGGGAAAAGCTAAAACCGAGTGATGCTCAAAAGCTAGCCAATGCCCTCTCAGGTGAGGCTACATTAGCGTTGAGCAGTACAGGTGGATTTATCCTCGATGATGTTAAGATTGATTTTGCTGCTGCAGGAATTATTGATATTTTGACTTCCTTCTTAGTTGATTATTACCCTGGTTTTCATTTTAGTTGGAGTTTTAGTATCTTTGGAATGCACTTTTCGTTCGAATTCGATATCCTAGAAAGAGGGGGCGAGACAAAAGATAATTTGACTGCGATATTAAATGCGGCCGTTAACCTAGATGATGCACGGATTACTATTTCCCAGACAGATACTGAGGTTGTCCTTAACCTCTCAGGCTTAGAGGTGAGCATAGAAGAAAAAGTGTTCCTTCTTCGCGACGGCTCAACTGAACGTATAACTGCGGGAACCTATGATATCTTAATTAATTTTTCGGAGGCAACCTGCACTTACTTTCAACATGGGAAGTTTGTATTTGTTACTACTTTCACGAACGAAGAAATTATTCATGAAGTCATCATTGATTCAAGCCATCCCCTCTACCAAGAACTCCTTGGGGCACTCGATGAAGCAGGGGAAGATGGGAATTGGCTCAGTTACCGTGATACAAAGTATCTCCATGACAGAGCTACCGGTCTTTATCTTGATTGGGAAAATACTCATTCAGAAGGGGATAATCCTTATGCCGAAGCATATGCCATTGCTCAGGAAATATCTTCTTGTTCTAACTTAGAGGAAACAGGTGATGGCAAATATGTGTTTAGATACACGACAACAGCAACCTTTAATCCAGGTGATGTTATTCAATATACTGGCCAGGTAACTTTCAATGCCGATACCGAAAATAATGGCTTTATAATTAATGCCGGTACTTACGATACTTTGACAGATTTGGTCTCAGGCGAAATCACCT
The DNA here is from genome assembly GCA_043818015.1 of Pseudomonadota bacterium. Taxonomy (GTDB): domain Bacteria; phylum Desulfobacterota; class UBA8473; order UBA8473; family UBA8473; genus JBDRGH01. Next base: position 2,589 of record JBDRGH010000419.1, on the reverse strand, counting down.
ATTTACAGAATGACGAAGTTAAATATGTGGCTGCTTTGGTTGATTTTACCCATACCCGAGAAGAAGAAGATGGCACCACTACCACTGAGTTCTTCGGGGCAGGAGATATAATCCAGGGGGTTGGAACGGCGACCTTCGCAGAAAATACTATTTTTAGTGCCGGGGATAGTGAATATACAGCCGAAGCAGGGACATATACTACCTGGACTGACCTCCGGGAAGCCACCCGCACCTATTTCCAGAACAATGAGATGGTTTTTATGACTACCCTGATTGATCGCACTGTGGAACGGGTAAAGATAGATGAAAGGATAGAGCTTCTGCGCGAGGCACTCATCGAAGCAGGAGGGGATGCAGAGGATATAAACTCTCTAGACCTAAGATTTCTCATAACTCTAGGTTTAGGAAGTCCTGATGGTTCAGTAGCTAAAAACCTTGCCTCGGAACTATTCTCGTATGATTACCTCCGGGTAAGGAGAATAACCTTTAATGCCGGGGATGTCATCGGCTATGCAGGCCAGGAAACCTTCCAGGAAGATACTGTTTTCGGAGCTGGGAGGGTTTGGGGAGATGAAAGTCGAAGGGAATATACCGTCGAGGCAGGAACATATGTTACCTGGACTGACCTCCTGAAAGCCACCTGTACCTATTCCCAGAATAACGAAAGGGCTTTTGCGGTCAGCTTGATTTACCGACAGGTCGAGCAGGATTTTGCTGCAGAAGGCATTCGGCAAGCGTTAAGCTGGAATCACGAGGCAAGCTGTTCATATGGTTATACAACTGAACAGTTAGCTAACATGAGTGAAGAAGAGTTGTTAATCCTCTGGAGAGAGATCAAGGGTGAAGATGTCCCGGTTCCGACTGCTAAGAGATCCGTACTCTTTTTTGCGGGAGATGTTATCAGCTATGCAGGAAAGAGGACCTTCGCAGGAGATACTATTTTTAGTGCTGGGGATGGTGAGGAATATATTGCCAAAGCAGGAACATATGATACTTGGACTGACCTCTTAGAAGGCACCCGCACCTATTCCCAGAACAACGAGGTATCCTTTGTGGTTAGTCTTGTTTTTCAACAGGTCCAACAGATGGTGCCTGATTATCAGGCTATTTGTGAACAGCTCCTTAGTAATCCTGATTATGGTTGTACTGCTGAACAGTTAGCTAATTTGAGCAGAGAAGACCTGGTAAACCTCTGGAGAGAGAAAAAAGGTAGAGATGCCGTGGTTCCCACTCAAAGGAAGATAGTAGTCTTTCTGGAAGGGGATGTTATCGGATATGTAGGAAAGGCGACCTTTGAAGAAAATACTATTTTTGGTGCCGGGGATAGTGAATATACAGCTGAAGCAGGGACATATGATACCTGGACTGACCTCCTGGGAGGCACCCGTACCTATTCCCAGAACAACGAGAGGGTTTTTCTGGTTACTTTGATTGGTGGCCTTGCTACGGAAGGCGAAGGAGAGACGACAGGGGATGAGACAGAGATAATAGTAGTGCCCTTTAACCCCATGGATGTAATCGGATATGCTGGCGAGGAAACTTTCAATGCCGATACCGAACGCAATGGCTATCTCATAGAGGAAGGAACATATAACACTTGGTTTGATTTGGTTTCAGGTGATGTCACCTACTCCCAAGGGGGAGAGGACATCTTTGCCGTAACTAAGGATGAAAAGATTAAGACCGTCGATGTTAAAACCCTTCCTATGAGTTATGACTGTGCTAGTGGCACTATCGAGCAGAAGACAACAACCTATTGGCAGGAAGATATAGATGATGATGGGGTTCTTGATAATTGCAGCAATGTTGAGATTGAGCGGTTTAATGCTAATGGTCGCCTCATTTATAGTTACGACGAATCCACTCAAGAGGAGCTTACCTATAGCTACCAGGAGAAGTATGACTGGGTTAATTGTCAATGGACCTTAGAGGTGTGGAGAGATGATGGGGATGAGGTTGAGCATGAAGTGCGGGATCTTATTACTAATGACCTTCTATCAACTTGTACGTTGGATGACTCTTATAACGCAGGGATTACCTATTACTTTACCTATCAAGACCTTGCCAATGGCATGAGAGAGGTGACTAAGACCTGGACAGAGGATGGAACTGAGTATTCTAGCTCCGAGATAAAGGATGCTTTAGGAAGGACTCAATTTGAGACTAACAAGGACGGGGAGTCTTTTGTATATCTACACAGGAAGAACATAAATGGAGATATTATTACATATATATATCCCGCAGATTACCAAGAAAGGTTAGATGCAGCCGAGGCAGAGCTCGTAAGAGCGACATGGGCGTATTATGACACGCTAGACACATACGATCAAGAGTTTGAATATGGTTGTGATGCAGATGATTGTCAAGATTCCTTCATGACTTCTTGTGGTCATGACCCCTACTTTTTCTCTAATGATGCTCGAATGATAGGAGACGCAGAGGCTGATGTATGGTACGCACGGTATGAATTAGAGCAGGCGCAGGATGGTTATATCAGAAGAGAAATCAATCATAACACTGGCCTTATCAATGAGGAGTTCAACTATGGTAATACTAGTTACTATAACCAAGAAGGTTATCCTGTTTATG
>JBDRGH010000418.1:0-6925 GCA_043818015.1 Pseudomonadota bacterium | reverse complement strand
AGTACTACGACATCCTGGGGGTCAGCAGGGGGGCAAGCGGTGAAGAAATAAAGAAGCGCTACCGAAAGCTGGCAATGAAATTCCATCCCGACAAGAATCCGGGAAACAAAGAGGCTGAGGAGAGATTTAAGGAGGCAGCAGAAGCATATGAGGTTTTGAGAGACCCCGCGAAGAGGCAACTCTATGACCAATTCGGTCACGAAGGATTGCAAGGAACTGGATTTAGAGGTTTCTCTGGATTTGAAGATATCTTTTCAACTTTTGGTGATATATTTGATGACTTCTTCGGTTTTGGGACTGGTAGAAGGAGAACGCCTGCCCGTCGTGGAGCAGATCTTCGATACGATCTTGAATTATCCTTCGAAGAAGCAGCCTTTGGACGAGAAACCGAAATTGAAGTCCCTAAGTTTGTGCAATGCGATACGTGCGAGGGTACAGGTGCAAGCCCGGGTACTTACCCTGTAAACTGTCCGGGATGTCAAGGAAGAGGACAGGTAATGCGCTCTCAAGGATTTTTCAGTATCAGCACTACTTGCCCGAATTGTAACGGCGAGGGGAAGATCATAGCCAACCCATGTCAGGATTGTCGTGGAACTGGAAGAGTAAGAAGAAAAAAAAGGGTATCCGTAAAAATTCCGGGAGGGGTTGAGGACGGATCCCGTTTAAGGCTTAGGGGTGAAGGTGAAGAAGGCGAAAGAGGCGGTTTGCCGGGGGACCTTCATGTCGTTGTCCATGTACTACCTCACCCGTTTTTTGAGAGGGCAGGTGATGACATTGTATGTCTGGTCCCTATATCTTTTACCCAAGCGGCCCTAGGGGCAGAAATAGAAATTCCCACATTGAACGGAGCAAGAACAATTACCATCCCAAGAGCAACTCAGTCTGGGTATGCTATCCACTTGAGAGGAGAGGGAACCTATCATCTCAGGGGAGCCGGTAGGGGAGACCAAATTGTCCAGGTCATCGTTAAGACCCCGACCAAATTGACTAAACAGCAGGAAGAGTTATTGAAAGAACTTGCCAGAATAAATGGGGAAGAAATAACCGCCAAGAAAGGATTTTGGGGCTAAATTTGCTCTGGGACATCCCATTACCATGAGCCTCACAGACTCTCAAAGGTACGGTGGTTGTTTCATGCCATTACTCTTTGATCCTCACGTCTAGTTTTCTCTCCGTCCAGAAGCCCTTACAAGGGAGTTCCTGTTTTATCCCGTAGAGCACGATCTGGGGAACCAGGAAAGACTTGTTAGTAAAGCGATTCTACCCTCATACCGAGCAGATGTTTGCCATACCCTATCGGAGTGAACCTCATTACGATAATTTTTACTATTGTTTAAAGATTCTTTGATATTTCTTTAAATTTCTGATATGTTACAGTTTGAGTCTTAAATATTCATTCCTGGAACCCAAAAATTATTTAATTCTACACTTGATTTTTGCTCGGCAACACGATACCATCGGCACTTGTTAGCACTCGACTTGGATGAGTGCTAACAAGGGGATGTAATCTAATTGATTACACATCACGGAGATGAGATTACCCAGTCTTGCATTTCACTCAACTTTTCGCAACAACTTCAAGGCAGATTTAAAGCCCAACCTTTGGTCTCAACTCCCGGTGGTCATCGGGAAATTTGCTACCTTTCATCTTGCTAAGAGTCGTAACCAGGAAAGACTCCTAACTCACATTCGGATAACTACATTTCCTTTTTTCCAACATTTTCATGTCGTCTACAATGTTGATTGACCTGGATGAAGATGCTTAAAAGGAGGTATACTCATGGAAAGTGAAACTATAAAGATTGCAATCGTCGGCGTGGGAAATTGCGCCAGTGCACTCCTTCAGGGTATCGAATTTTACAAAAATAACCCAGGGGTAAGTGTGGGTCTTATGCATTACGACCTTGGCGGCTACACTCCTTCGAATATCGAAGTAGTAGCTGCATTCGATATTGACAAGAGAAAGGTGGGGAAGCCTTTAGAAGAGGCGGTATTTTCTCCACCCAACTGTACCAGAATCATCTGCAAACATCTTCCACACTATGGCGTTACAGTGTCAATGGGAAGAATCTTGGACGGTGTGTCAGAACATATGAGACACTACCCACTTGAAAGAACATTTCTCGTGGCGGATGAAGAACCCTGTGACGTAACAGAGGTATTAAGGAAAAGCAAGGCTGAAATATTACTAAATTATCTCCCGGTTGGTTCTCAAAAGGCTACTGAATTCTATGCCGGGTGTTGTCTGGGTACGGGAGTAAGTCTGATCAATTGTATTCCAGTCTTCATAGCGTCCCATGCTTACTGGAGTAAGAGGTTTGAAAAAAGGGGAATACCAATCATAGGAGATGATATTAAATCTCAAGTAGGCGCCACTATAACCCACAGAGTTTTAACCAAACTTTTTCAGGACAGGGGAGTGAAACTGGAACGCACTTATCAGCTAAACACCGGAGGGAATACTGACTTTCTCAATATGTTGAACCAAAGTAGGCTAAAGTCCAAGAAGATTTCCAAAACAGAGGCTGTACAATCGCAATTGGATGAGCCTCTGCCGGCAGAGAATATCCATATAGGGCCTTCAGACTATGTTCCCTGGCAGAATGATAACAAGGTCTGTTTTATTAGGATGGAGGGAATAGGATTCGCAGGGGTTCCATTACACTTAGAGATGCGTCTTTCTGTGGAAGACTCACCGAATAGCGGCGGAGTCACAATCGATGCCATAAGATACTGCAGGATAGCTAGAGAGAGGAATGAAAGAGGGGTTCTCCTCCCCATTTCTGCCTATGCCATGAAACACCCACCTAAACAGATTGCCGAGGAAGAGGCGAAAACATTGATCGGAAGATATATAGCCGAATATGAGGCCCAGAAAGACATATCCCTGAGGATCTCCAAAAAGACATAAAACTCTCAATATGAGGAGAAGCTTATGAGACCCCGGTATTTAATGTGGCACCGGCAACTGGATTCTCAATAGGGGGTAAGTGAATACCGGAGGGATTGAACACCACCCAAGCCATCGCTCGATCGTCAGGTAGCAAGAGATGACGAAAAGGAAGAGGAATTCCGAACAAATTCGTAAGAATCGCGAGATTTTCTGCGGAGCTATGGAATTCTCGATGATATGTGAACGGAAAGGAAATCGGATGCCTTCTTTACCCAGCCCGATAGTATGGGAAGAGAATTAAATACGAAAATAGCTACTGAGGCACTCTCATCTGAAATTCTTTAAATTCAATATCGTAAAAAGGAGATACCTCATATGGACAACGATAAAGATAAAGACAAGGGATTTGACAAAAGGGTTATAGAGAAGAATATAGCTGAGGAGATCACGAGTAAGGTTGAGTATGAGGAATATCTTCTCAACCTGCCCGACGTTTCCGATAAAGCAGAGTACACACCCCTTCCCGAGGGTGATTTAAAGGTCAAAAAGATAAAATCGGAATTTATTGCGAAGATGAATAAATTAGGGATAGAGAGAGCTTGATTTTTTTTAAAAGTTTTAAACATTTTCCTTGACAAACAAAGTGAAGGTTATTAGTATTTAAGGGTTTAATGTCGGCTTCAAGGTCCTTACGTCGTAACAGATTTTAAGACCAAGATTGCCGAGTTACCGATCTCAATCTTACCAGCTCACGAGTTGACGGTGATTCGGCTTTTTTTTGCCAAGTACAGGTCACCTCACGGGATCCTGAAAAACGTGATTTTGGATTTCTGTTCTTCGTACAGTCACCTTTTCAAGTAGGACCAGGCAACTCATGAACGGGGAGGGTAGATGACTCTCCTCTACGCAGAATGGATAAAAGGAGGTTGGAACAATCAGAAATGATCTGTCAAAATGTTAAAGTAGGTGTAGACTGCATATTTATGAAAAAGAAGGGCTGTTCTTTTAACGGAGGAACGTGCTATCCAGTTGTAGACTCTTGCGAGGGATGTGATAAGATTGAAGGTTATGCTTCGGGGCGATATTGTAAGTCATGTGCTGATCCCATAAGCAAATGGTCCTTTGGTGACTGTAATTTTGCCACACATATAAGAAAAGAGAAAACAACGGCGCATAACAAATTAAACCCATTAAAAGCCTCGAAGAGAGGTGTTTCCAGCTAGGAAGTAGCCTGAAACACAAATGAAGGCTGTAATCCAGAGGGTTAAAAATTCCAGAGTGTCCGTCGATGATCAATTGGTGGGTGAAATCGGGAAGGGTATACTTGTATTTTTGGGGGTGGAAAAAGACGATACTCGAACTCATGCAGATTACCTAGCATCCAAGATAGTGAACCTAAGGATCTTCGAGGATTCAGATGGGAAAATGAACCTATCACTAAGAGACGTTAAGGGAAATGTACTGGTGATCTCCCAGTTCACTCTCATGGGGGACTGTAGGAAAGGGAGAAGGCCTTCATTTACGGACGCGGCTGAACCAGAGAAAGCCGAGGAATTGTATCAATACTTTATTTCACAAATAAGAAAGAATAATATAATAGTATCGACTGGTAAATTCCAGGCTAAGATGGATGTATATATATTAAATGATGGGCCCGTAACCTTCCTTTTGGATAGCAAAAATAGATTCTAAAAGATGAATACATCATTTCCTTACGTTGCTCGTTATATAGCTGACAGTATCATCGGCGTACGACCCTGGTCCAAACGTCTTTCCAACACCCACCCCTAGAAGATACGGCACATCATCCCCGGGAATTATCCCACCCACTATAACCAATGTGTCTCTCATGCCTTTTTTCTTCATTAAATCCATAACCTCAGCGGTAACAACGGTATGACCCCCTACAGAAAAGCTTATACCAATAACATCAACATCTTCCTGTATCGCTGAGTTAACTATCTCCTCGGGCGTTCTATACCTGGTAAAGATGACCTCCATTCCAGCCTCTCTTAACTTTCTAGCTAAGTACCGAACACCCCTGTCGTGCCCATCTATCTGCGACTTTGTTAGTAGAACTCTAATCATCTTTCGCCTCCAGAGCCGTTCCTCCCATCATTCTGAAGATGGTTTTATCCAATCTGTAACCGCGGTAAAGATTTCCTTATCCACGTCAGCCTTAAATAATCTGCTATGATCCAACCCTCGGTGGTCATTCGGACCATACGTTACAGCAAAAGAGATTCCTTGGGTATCAAACCCCTTCATGTTTTCTAAGGCTCCCAGCATTGTACTTCATTTTAACCTCTTTTTCTTATCCTGTTATCCCTAGGATCATTTACTCTCGTGAATTCATAGCGCTGGACCTCTGGCCAGGGAACCGTGGACATTCAAAGAAAGCTTGGTCGTTCCACAGCACCAAAGTGATCGTAACGGTAGCCCATCCCTTCCCGTATCATACCCGTTACTTCACCTATAGTCGCACTCGCCTTAAACGCCTCAATACTGGGACGAACTAAATTTACATCCTTACGTGCATTCTCGCGGAGATTCACCAGAGCGATCTTCACTCGCTCAGTATCTCGCATTTCTTTCAGCCGCTCCAGTTTTGCTAGTGCCTCCTCCCTCGCCTTCCTCAAATCATGCTTATAGAGCGGTATCTTGAACTCCTTCTCCTTGGGAACCTGAAACTCATTCACACCAACAACAATCCGTTCCTTCTTCTCAATCTCCTCCTGCCGCTCTATACTCGCCTTCCTTACCCGCTCCTCAACCCACCCCTTCTGAAGGGCAGCATACATACCCCCCATACCCTCTATCTCCCTGAGAAGCTCACCAATCTCCCTATCAAACGTATTCGTAAGCGACTCAACATAGTAAGAACCACCCAGAGCATCAACAGCCAAAGGAATACCCGTCTCATGAGTAATAATATGCTGCAAATCTAAGTTAATCAACTCCGCAGCTTCCGAAGGAATACCAAACGGCTCATCAAACCCAGGAAGATCTAACGACTGAGCACCAGCAAATACACCCGCCAACGCCTCAATGACTATCCGGGCAATATTATTGATGGGCTGCTGAGCAGTCAGCGAATCCCCAGCAGGCCGGATCGCAAAGAGACACTTACAGAACTCCGGAGAAGCACCAAAACGCTCCTTAGCAATCCGAGCCCATATCCTCCTCGTCGCCCGTACCTTGGCTATCGTCTCAAAAAAATCTATCTCACTGCTTACCGAAAAGGTAATCTTCGAGCCCAACTGCCTGAAATCTATCCCCCGCTTCAAAGCCGCATCGCAGTATTCTATTACTGAAGCTATGATGAAACCCATCTCCTCAATAGCATTCACCCCAGCCTCACGCGTATCATACCCACACCCAACAAAGGGATGCCACTTCGGTGTATACTGCACCGCAAACTCGGTAAGATCCTCATGCAACCGCTTGCCTACCTCCAGAGGATAGTTGTTGAATATGTGACACCCCAAACTATGAATCGGATCATTGATGCACGACCCCCGAAGCTTCGACAGGTCCTTACCCCGATTCTCACACACGGCAACGAGCATACTGTAGAGGTTAAACGCAGCATGAGGACCACCAAAAGCGGATTCAAAATCTACGTTTTCCAGAGGTATACCATCGAGATACTCGTCAAGCTCGTTCAACGCAAATACCGGACATCCATTCGACGCCACATCAAGAGTCCCCAGGGGATGATCAGGATCAATCGCCAATGAAGTGGGAATGTCTCCAACTATTCGCAGTCCGGTCTGACCTCTGGCAATGAGCTTCTTGTATTTTTCATTTGTTGCTCGCGGAGTCTCATCACAAACGATAATCGACTTCAACCACAGTCGCTTACGGTACATCTCGGGGTATATCCCCCTGGTGTACGGATACTCACCGGGTAACCCTAAATCACGATCATAACTGACATCGCCTAAGTCTTCCGGGGTGTAAACCCTCTTGACCACGATACCAGACTGAGTCTCAAAATTGGTAATACGGCTCCCGTCCCTCTCAACGGTA
>JBDRGH010000417.1:0-2843 GCA_043818015.1 Pseudomonadota bacterium | reverse complement strand
ATATTTACTCGCGGGAATTGGGGTTCCAGAGATATACATCTGGAGCTATAGAAACTCCTGATTTTGAAAATTTCGAACAGGCCAAGAAAATTGTAAGGCAGCTATTGACAGAGGCGGTAGAAAAACGGATGAAGGACAACGCCGTGAAAGGGATTCTACTAAGTGGTGGTCTGGATAGTAGCCTGATAACATACATGGCCCATGAGATAAAGCCTGATATCGAATGCTTTACCGTAAGTATGGAGGAAGGACAGGACCTCCCGTTGGCTAAAGATGTAACCAAGTACCTAGGCGTCAAGCATCACATTTTGATGTTTGGTGAAGAGGAGATACATGAGATATTACCTCTGGCCATTCATCACCAGGAGATGTACGAGGAAAGCTGCGTACATGGGGCAATTGCCAATTTCCTGGCCGGGCGCTTTGTTAGCCCAAAGGCTAAGTGTGTGCTTACCGGTGAGGGAGCCGATGAGTTCTTTGCTGGGTACGACGGTCAGTTCCGGCAGGGCAGTAACCCTGAAGAAGTCGCCAGCATAGTTGATAATCTTATCAATGTCGCCCATAACACAGCCTTGCAGAGGTTGGATAGATTAAATGCTGCCAATTCTTATGAGAGTCGCACTCCATTCCTTGATGGTAAGGTGATGGATTTCAGTATGAAGATTCCGCTAGAGCACAAGATTCATGGGGAGGAACAGGTCGGAAAGTGGGTTGTTCGCCAGGCATTTGAGGGTTGCTTGCCCGATCACATTATCTACCAGACAAAGCGGTTCTTTGCCCAGGGTTCTGGTGTGGCCTATATAATGCGGGCACGGGCTGAGAAAGAAATATCCGAGAGTGAACTAGAGGAATTCAACAAGGTAAAGGGTAATCCCTGGTTATCTTCTGTGGAGGAACTCTATTACTATAGAATGTTCAAGGAGACATTTCCTCAACCCGCGTTCGACAGGCTGGTAGGCAGGTGGGATCCCTTGAGGCCAGCCTTCTTTCGTGAACTGGAGAAGGCAACTTCATAATCTGCAGCTGCCGTCTGAAGGATACCCGCGAAGAAAAGAAGGAAGAGGGGAGGGAGCGGAGCAAGGTCGCCTGAGACCGGCTTTCTCGTATCCCATGAAATGGACTATCTTGGGCTCTGGGGGATGCATGGTCATCCCCAAACCCCTTTGCCAATGTCGGGTCTGCCAGGAAGCCCGGGAGAAGGGCGTTCCTTATGCCAGAGCCGGGCCCGCTGCTTTCCTTCATGATATCAACCTGTTGATAGACACACCGGCGGAGATAATGAGTCTGTTAAATCGTTCGCCTGTCCGCCGTGTCGATTACCTGCTCTTCACTCATCTGGATCCTGATCATGTAGAAGGGTTCCGGGTAGTAGAGCAGATTGCCCTGGATTTTCGTACATGGCGTGCCTATCCAGAAAAACAGACTTGTTTGTTGCTACCGGAGCAGTTAGTAGAGCCTTTGAAGAGTATACGGTCTCAGTATGGCTCTGTACTTGATTTCTATGTGGAGAGCAGTTTTGTCCGTCTCATGCCTTTTCAAGACAAAATCCAGATTGAAGACGTTATAATCACAGCCATCCCTGTTGACCGGGGTTCACAGGTGGCCTTCATCCATGTCTTTGAAAAGTCAGGGCGTAAGGTAGTCTATGCTCCCTGCGACCTCAAGCTCTTCCCGGAGAACCGGCATGAAGTTCAACAACCCGACCTTTTAATCATCCAGCCGGGGATATTTGAGGAGGGACTGAAACATGGTTTTAGGTACCCAGCCGAACATATCTCCAGAACAAGCCTCTATACCTTTGAGCAAACCCTGCAACTGGCTATACGCCTCCAGGCCAAGAGGGTTCTCTTTGTTCATTTGGAGGAATACTGGAACCGAAGCTATGATGACTACTGTGCCCTGGAATCGAAAGACCAGAGAATCCGATTTGCCTACGATGGTATGCAACTAACGGTGTGAAAAAGGGTCTCTGCTGAGCTTCTGCCCGACGGTGTAGTGCAAAGGGTCAAGCAGCCCTTCATCTTATGAGTAGGAAGAGATGCTTTACCACAAATTTCTTTGCTTAAGAATATTAGAAATATTTGTCGGCGTAATCTCCTGACCACTCACCCAGCAACCGGCTACTGCATTAGCCAATGTAAGGCACTCTTCAGGATTAAGCCCTGAGATTCTTGACACGATATAACCTGCGTTCCAGCAGTCACCGGCCCCAGTTGCCCTTTTTACTTTCACCTTGAAAGCTGGCGACAGAGCCCCTTCGGGACTGTAGGAGTAATCTCTGGTGTGTAGAACCACCTTTATACCATTCTCCCATAAAATATCGGCAGCCTCTTTGGGGTCATTGGTCGATTTAAAAAATGAGCCGAAGTATTTTGCCTCATTTTGATTCATTGACCAAACGTCAGGCTTTACATGTGTGAGTAGCTCTCTGCCCTTTTCCCTGCTCTTCAAAGTAGGGTCGCCGGTATCTAGAAACTTCAGCCCAGGAGCCTCAGCAAAGACCTTTTGTGCAAGTGGGGTACCCGTTTCTATGTGGTTCCATGAGAAGATGCCCACCGCATCCGCTTTCCTTAAAAGTTCCTTATCTTCCTCTATAGTCTCCCAATCGAATTTTTCAACAGAGCCCCCTAGAATCAAACATTATGTTTGACTTTTGGGTTTCTACCGCAGTAGTTAGCGCAAGTCACCCATCAGTTTTTACATGGGAAAGGTCAGCCCTGCCCATACCGGTTGGAGAGCAAGGGTGTCTGCCTCCAGAACTCTTTCCTTCTCCTCCACCCATGGGATGATCAACAGGGTTCATGGCTACCCCTCTAACCGTCGGTCTTATCCCTAACCATCTA
>JBDRGH010000416.1:0-3618 GCA_043818015.1 Pseudomonadota bacterium | reverse complement strand
CGCTCATGCCAAGCTCTTCAAGCTGCTCGGCGAGATGTTCGCCTGGATGTATTGCAGCGCGTCCCATAATACACCTCAATGATAATCGACTATTTCAACATTGATCGGTCCCGGGCTTCCTTTGGGCCACTCAAAGCATATCCGCCATTGGTCATTGATGCGGATGCTGTACTGGCCTTGGCGATCGCCCTTGAGAGCTTCGAGACGGTTCCCGGGCAAGTTCAGATCAAGAAGGGAAGTCGCCGCTTCCAACTGGTCAAGCTTCAGCTCCGCCTTGTGCTCAAAGCCGGAAAAAGACTTGACTCGATTTCCTTCGGCAAGTTCTCTCGTTCGCTTGTCTCGGAAGCTCACGATCATACGTTACTCTAGCCCAATTTATGCGTTACGTCAAGCATAACGCAACTCTCCGGTTCAAAATGTATTCGACTCTGCCTTTCCGTAGCGGAAGGGGTGAGATCACAACCCTATTTCCTCAGACATATCACAGGTTTTGGAGACGGATGATATTTGCACCTTCTGAATGCAGATCTCAGAGATAATCAGGATAAAAACGCCGTTCGTTTCAGCACGACTCCTTTCACTGAGCTGGCGAAAGGAGCATGTACTCGACTTTCAGTTTCAACTACTTATCATAATCGCTTTTTTTGGGTGGAGGCTCAAAAGTTATAACTACCAACCCTTTATGAAAGGAATGGCTCTGTTCAATCGCCTTGAGATCGGTAGATCGCGTTACCTTCCGTGATTCAAATACCACTCAGGGTCTTGGAGATATGGAATGGGGCTGCTAGACCACATCGTCACTCTGTCCCAATCTTGCCTCTTTTCACTCTGAACTCTTCGTTCGCTCCCACCCCTTCTTTCCTGCCCTTTAAAAGGAAAATATTTCTTGGTATAGATTGCGCGGCGGTCTACCCCAGTACGTCTGTCAAGGGGGATGCGAGGCTTTTCTCTCATTCTCAACCTCCTTTAACTATGCGGCTATAATTACCTCCCGAACCTCCTCCTGTAGTCTTCAAGCCCTTATAAGACAGAAGTGCGAAGGAACATGATGGAGGGCTCTTGAAATCGGAAAGTCTTAATTTCCCCTCAGCAACAAACTGAATGGATGTGTTTCTGCGCATTAGCTATTTCAGGAATTTTGAAATCATGAGATTTCCCATGAACACACTGCTCCATTTGTCTACTCTTACCCAGCCCTTTCTTCTCTCATCCTCGGATCGCCTTTTTTTAACGCTTCTCCTTTCCACTCCCCCCTTCAAAAGAAATGCGAGTCTGTTGTAGACCTTTCTTCTGTCCTTTCCGGAACGCCTATCTGCTGGTGATCGTCCTACAATAATGCTCATGTAGCGCCCTCTTTAAGGCAATACGACACGAAAATGTGCCCCCTAATGGGCCAACCTTTGATTACCTTTTCCTAAACCTCCTCCTGAACCCGCCCAGCTCGACGACGACGTATCCATATTCTGCTACCAATATTATGAACGCACAGTCCAATAGCTGTATGCCCCAATGGCAAAGGCATAGCAAACCCCTCCCAATAATGAGACACCTAAGACCATTAATTGGCCTCCCAAGATGCCGTGTCAATTCACGCACACCCGAGAGGCCGGTTTCGGTGCTACCCTCAACTTCCTTTCTCTGACTCTAACCTTCGGAGGCAGTATGCCATCACATGGTTTGTCGTCGGTGTTGAAGTTTGGCAGCACTGAACTGCTTCATATCACTTGGTTTTGGACTGACAATGAAAAATCGAACTCTCGCCTCCGTTCTTGGTAAGAAAAGGCTTCACCATTGATCTGTTCCTGCTTCCTATCTGCTATAAGTCTTGCCCTAATGGCCTTTTTCACCTCTTTGGGGTCATGGGATTGAAGGCATTGGCATCCTCCTAAGCCTCCTCTGTAACAGGGACTTCCCACCCTTTCAATGCGTACTTTAAAAACTTCTTTTCCGCAATTCTATAGTCTTCATGTGAGTAATGGTTTAGGTTCTCTGCTGTTCTGAAGACACTCCTGTAATATTCAATGAGTCGTTTAATACCTACGTGTTCTCTACAATCCTTCATATCAGTGCCTCCTCGTAAAAGTGCTCCTAAACACTGAAATTCCTGCTAAGCTTGAAGTGGCTAATAACGTCTTAGCGCGGTTGAGGAGCGGGAAATAGAATACATTTCTTTTACTTTCGACATTCTTCAAGGGCTTTTCAGAACCAAGTATTTTCAGCGCTTCTGCTTTCAGAATTCGCTTAAGCTCTTCTTCAGAACAGTTTCTAAATTCGTCAAGGGTGAGGCTTGTCATAATGCCGTGTCCGAGGAATCCAACTTGATTATCCAAGCATAATCTGTTTCAGAATTTCTTTATCTGCATAAGTTGTAGAAATGAACGGCAACTTTGATGATCAAAGTGTTCCAGGTGAATCCAATGAATTCATACTACTTGCATTCTGTTGTCATAGAGAACCTCTTGTTTATCCTCATGCTTGGAAGGGGGGGATAAACATGAAACGGAGTGAAATGCCGAATGAATATCTTAGAGTTTTCCTACCAAGCTCTCTATACCACCTGAAAATTGGTTGTCTCTTCCTAGTCCACCTCCTGGCAGAATTGTTCAGAGAATATTTGGTCCTGGCGTTCCATGATAGTCGGTTGTTTCTATCGCCATTCAATTCGCGAAGAAGGGTCATCGTTTTCTACTCTGGCACTTGAGTCCAGGCTATATCAAAAACCTCGGTATTCCTGAGTAGGTAAAATCGCAAAAGAATGTAGGCAAGCAACACAATAGGCGAAGAAACAGCCCACACAAATATCCAAATCATCTTTTTGTCCTTCTCTAAACAGCTTTATTTAGACGGCCTCGACAAGTGTATTGAGAAATGTGGGCTTTCCGCTATTCCGTTTTTATTTCTTAGATGCAACCACTTGAGTTAAGTGCATATTAGTGCTGTGACTAGGAGGAAAGATGTGCGTCCGCCCGAGAGGCCATATTTGAAGGGCCACCAAATCCTCCTCTCCTAAAGTGTCATCTTCTGGGTCATTCTGCCGCCACGAGGTTTTGTTGTCGCGTTTGAGGTTGCAGAGCACTTAAACGAATTGATGCTGCCGATTTATAGATGTACTCCTTTCTCTTGTGTTAGCAAGGGATGTGCCATAGGGCAAAGGGTCAGGCATTCTTAGTTTATGGCTTTGAATTCAATCACTTAACCTGATCCTACCCGCGGAACTCACGAGGTGTGTAAAGCATTTCCATTTTTTCGCAGAAATCAGTTTCCAGTTAGTGAAATTGCTTACCCAGTTAAAGAAATCTTCGTAAATGAGCAAATGACGTGCTTCTCTTCAAAAGGGCAGGTGTCAGTGCGTAATGTTTTGGCCTTTGTTGGTTGGGGAGGCTTCATAGCTTGCCAAGACCTGCGCCATTAAGTGCTTGAATTTACATTGGTCGATTTAAGGTTACCCAAATCTTGAGTGTGAAGCGAGAAATCGGACTCGGCCTTTTCAACCGCGAAGTGAGCCCAATGAAGGCCTCCCAAGTTATTGAAATGCCAACACCATCAAACCTCATTGGTCAGACTTATCACAGGTTTTGAGGCGGGCTGATATCCTGATGGTCTGAATCGATATCTCAG
>JBDRGH010000415.1:0-2230 GCA_043818015.1 Pseudomonadota bacterium | reverse complement strand
CCCATACTGCGGAACAGTTCCTCGATCTTCTGCATAGCCAGCGGCGATGGCCTGGCGCGACCGTTTTCCCAGCGGTTGATGGTCGGGAAGGTCACGCCGAGCTTGGCCGGGACGGGAGCAAGGGGACGTTCGTGCAGAACGTGCACAACTCTCTAAAGACGCTTCTCTATCTCTCCCTCTTCCCCTGATTCAACCCTCTCCTTACACATGACGTCATTACACCACCCCTCTGGAGTTTAGGGGGACGGAGTTTCTGAATGAACTTCCGTACGTGAGAAGAGGACGCCCTTGAATACTTAATTATTTAAGGGGGTCCCTCTCCTGCGTGTCAGGCTGTTTTCTTTGTCGTCCGCTTGCGATATGCGGTCGACCCTTCCTTCACCTCAAAACCGATCTTCTTTCTGGAATTTTGTGGAGGAGACATGAGTTGGCGGATGGCTTCAAAAACAACCCTAAATTGCTCATCGTATTTCTCTTCCAAGGCAATTAGTTTTCGTTCGATCTCTTTATGAGTTGCCAGCATTTCTCTAAGCTTAACAAAAGCTCGTACGACAAAGATGCTGGCCTCTATGGCTCGTGGAGTGTTTAGAACACTCGCTGCCATAATAGCTCCATGTTCAGTAAAGGCATAGGGAAATGCTGGGGAGAACTTCAACCGATAAAGGTGGTCACAATTTGCAACCACCTCCGCCTTTTCCTCTGTCGTAAGCTGGAACATGAAGTCTTCAGGAAAACGGTCGCGATTCCGCCCTCTATCAATAGACACTCTCCATATTTCTTCGGCTTCTTCGACAGATGGAGGTCACAATTTGTGCCCTCCATTTTATACACGTCATAAATTCCGGTCTGGAAACATTACAACAAATTTTTCAGCAATTCTGATTCCAGTTGTACTAGCTCAATATAATCGCTGTAATCGATCCCATCATTTCGAAGGGTATGGCAAAATCCCCAGAGTTTACCAACAATGTCATTCATGCGTTACCGTTATATCTGGACAGGATTAACCTGCCTGAGGCAGGGAAGCGCGATTTTCAGGAATTGCGCTTAGGCCACTTGATAGGTCTTTCCAATAGGTTCGAATTCACCCACATCTTCAGTGGAGAGTTTTTGCCTGATCTCTTCGAACTCGGATACGGTCTCCGGTCCGTACAAACGCTCGCCACAATGCTGGCACACTTCGGCCTTCACCCTCCAGATGGCCGTATTCGAGCCACCTTTGAGGACTTTTTCGACCTCTTTCTCTACGAGTTCCCCACCACAAATTGGGCATTTCTCAAATAATTTCATGGCGTTCTCCTTATCTTGCCGTCGATCCATCTTCCGGGGTCTGGGCGGTACGCGGTAATCAGCACACTGGAATTTGTCCCGCGATTAAATGCCCAAACCGTATGAATGGGACCACCGCTTTCAAGTCTACTCAAAATGAGGCAGCTTGGATAGGGTTTGTCATCGGGATATTGTTCAATAATTTCACCAGTGTAAATCGACTCCAGGGCCTCTATCAAGGAGATCCCATCAGTGTTAGCTTCTTCATCTGCGTGATCGGTTACCCTAAACTTTTTCGCGTCGATGCTCTCTATGATTGCTTCGATTTTTATCATGATATCATGCTGCGATAGCTATATTTATCTCGCTAATGATCTCTTCCAATTCCCCACCAAAGACCCTATTCAGCTTGCGCCAGTATGCTCCCTCGCGGGTAGAGATGGACAGGTAATCAAGATCATGTTTTTCCATAAACAAGTTTTCGGTGAAGTGCCGTCTCATCAGTTTCAGTCACTTCTCCTGCTCTTCTGCGCCTCATCCCTCCCCCTCCCCGTCCCTTCTCTTCTGAAAATAAAAACCCCCGCTCTTCTCTCAAGAACCGGGGTTTCATCTACCGCATTTCATCGTTACCCCCTTAAGGGCAAAAAGGGGAAAAAATTAGTTGGTGAAAAGGATTCAAGGATTCCAGGGGTCAAGGATTCAAGTGTTTGTTTGAACCCTCTTAATCCATCAACAATCTGGAGATGATCCGTATACATTTGGACATGATAACAGATTGGTCATTCCTTTCACAGTAACTTGTATCTTTTTAGCAGAGAAAGTATTGAAAAGTCAAGGGAAATGACGAACTGGAGTTTACCGAAAAATTTCAAGGTACATCGAGACAGAAAGAGAGTGATAGTTGGGGGCTTTCATTCATTCGGGTTGTCAGCGTGATCCCAGTTTTGGAACTAAACAGTAA
>JBDRGH010000414.1:0-5094 GCA_043818015.1 Pseudomonadota bacterium | reverse complement strand
GAAAGATAGGCCGTTAACAGCGGGTAACACACGCGTGTGAGACTTCTGACTAAGCTGCCTTCTTTTCCTATGGTATAATTGCGTCGTTACGGATTTGGTATCAGGTTTGCCCAAATCCGTTTTCACCTCGCCTAAAACGTTCTTCTGATCATTCTGGATATTAGCATGGGTGGTTTGAACCACGACTGCTGCGTAGATTTAGGAGTTGCGAAGGAAGACTGAAAACGTTTCTTGTTTGCCTAAGATCCTCCGTATTTGTGAAGGATTGGACTCAAGTAAGGCCCTCCACGACCTAATGTCCAAAACCTACTTGACAAACCGTTTACAACTAGTATGATATATAAAGGTTCTGAAAAAAACGTGATTTTTTTAGACCCTTACATGACATCGGGCCTTGACTGGTTGCTTAAATCCTCGTGAGGAGGGAGAGAACTTTTCCTAAAGCTCCTCAAGACCTGCATGAGAAGACCGGAGGAAGTGCTAATATGAGCATTTTAAAATTGGGGATACCCAAAGGAAGTTTAGAAGGAGCTACAATTGATTTGTTTAAAAAGGCCGGCTGGAGGATATCGGCTAATTCTCGAAACTATTTTCCAGAAATCGACGACAAAGAGATTAGATGTGCTCTTATTAGAGCTCAGGAGATGTCGCGGTATGTGGAAGACGGGACCCTAGATGTAGGATTGACAGGTAAAGATTGGATTTTCGAAAACGAGTCTGACGTCGTTACAATTCAAGATTTGATGTATTCAAAGGTAAGTCAGAGACCCGCCAAATGGGTGTTACTCGTATCCCAGGATTCCCCGATTCAGAGGTTGGAAGATTTGGAAGGGAAGAAGATCTCAACAGAACTCGTAAACTTCACCAAGAAATTCTTTTCGGAGAGAGGCATAAACGTTGAAGTTGAGTTTTCCTGGGGGGCTACTGAGGCTAAGGTGGTAGAAGGACTGGTTGATGCAATAGTAGAGGTTACTGAAACAGGAAGCACTATAAAGGCTCACGGCCTTCGTGTTGTCCACGAACTGATGGAATCGAATACTCAACTCATAGCCAATAAGGAGTCCTGGCAGGATCCATGGAAGCAGAAGAAGATTGAGCAGATTAGGGTCATGCTCAATGGCGCCTTACAGGCCGAAAATAGGGTTGGTTTGAAGATGAACACGGCGGAAGAAGACTTAGAGAAAGTTACTGGAATACTTCCAAGCTTGAAAGCTCCAACCATAGCAAAGCTCTATAAGCAGGAGTGGTACTCTGTGGAAGCCGTGGTAGATAAGAGCATAGTCCGTGAATTGGTGCCAAAACTGCAAGAGGCCGGTGCCGAAGGAATTGTAGAGTACACGTTGAACAAGGTTCTGTAGGGTGAACAAGATCAAAATAGTTGTAATAGTCGGTCCAACGGCCGCAGGTAAGTCCCAATTGGCTTTCGAATTGGCCACTCAGATGGACGCGGAGATTGTAAGTGCAGATTCTATGCAGGTCTATAGACACATGGATATCGGGACGGCTAAACCATCCCGTGATGAACAGAGTAAGGTGAAGCACCATCTGATAGATATTCTATCCCCTGATGAGGAGTTCAGTGCTGCATTGTTTAGCCAACGAGCGAGAGAGGCTATCTCGCTCGTGGATAGAGAGGGTAAAATTGCTATCGTAGCAGGAGGGACGGGTCTTTACATCAAGGCGCTGACTAGAGGTCTCTTCAAAGGTCCGGGAGCCGATTTGCAACTCCGTCGGATGCTTCGAGAAAAGGCAGCATTGGGAGGTAACGGGTGTCTGTATAGAGAATTATTGGAGATAGATCCGGTCACTGCTGCAAGGCTTCACCCCAATGACTCTTTTAGGATAATACGGGCCCTAGAGGTCTATCGGTTGACCCAAAGACCGTTATCTGAGTACCAGGATCAACATGGCTTTAAAGAGTCTCCGTTTGAGACGCTCAAGATTGGTCTCGATGTCGAGCGCCAAGCCCTCTACTCAAGGATAGAAAAAAGGGTGGATAGAATGGTTGCCATTGGCCTTGCCGATGAGGTCAGGTCCCTGTTGGACATGGGGTACACGAGGGATTTGAACTCCATGCGTGGATTGGGGTACAAACAAATTACCGGCTATCTTTTGGGGGAATTCTCATTAGATGAGGCTATTTTGCAACTGAAATGCGACACAAAGAGGTACGCTAAGCGCCAGTTGAGCTGGTTTAGTGCGGATGCAGAGATAAACTGGCTTTCATATCCCAAAGACTACCCAGAGATTCGAGAGAGAACAAAGGAGTTCCTGCAAGCCTGAGCCCGTGTGCCCACGGTACCTTTGTTAGTCTCTTCACAGGCCTCTGGGATGTTCCGAGAGAATACTGATATTTTTGGGAGAGGTAGAAGAAGACGAATAGATTAAAAGAAAAGGCTATATTGGTTGGTGTGAAGTTAGGGGCAGAGGAGAAGAGAAGAGCCGACGATTCCATGGCTGAATTGGCTAAACTCGTACAGACTGCAGGTGGGGCAGTATTGGAAAGTGCAGAGCAGGAGCTTAAACACCCGAATGCCGTTTATCTTATTGGAAAGGGTAAGGTAGAAGAAATCAAGAAGCTCATCATTCATAGGGATGCGGATCGGGGCGTCTTTGATGCCGGGTTGACACCAGTCCAACAAAAGAACTTGGAAGAAGAATTCGGTGTCAAGGTTTTGGACAGGACAGGCCTAATATTAGATATATTTGCACAAAGAGCAAGGTCGAAGGAAGGGAAACTCCAGGTTGAACTGGCTCAACTCAGCTATTTATTACCCCGCCTTGTTGGTCAGGGGCGAATTCTGTCTCGTCTCGGTGGGGGAATAGGGACAAGGGGGCCAGGGGAGACAAAATTGGAGGTTGACCGAAGAAAGGTCAGAGATCGGATTGTAAAGGTCAAGAAGGGTCTCGAAAAGGTCAGAAAGGTAAGAACCTCTCATCGAAAAAGAAGAGGCGATATTTCTTGCTCTACCCTCTCCATTATCGGTTACACCAATGCAGGAAAGTCAACGCTCATGAACTGTCTCTCCAACGCGGGGGTTCTCGTAGAAGATAAATTGTTCTCCACGTTAGATCCGACCATCAGGAAGATAAAGCTACCAAGTACCCGAGAAATATTGATTTCTGACACGGTTGGTTTTATAGATAAGCTTCCTCATCAACTGATCGCTGCATTCAAGGCGACGTTTGAGGAAGTTAACGAAGCAGATATCCTTCTCCACGTAATGGATATTACGCATCCCAAGGTTATTGACCATATAAGTTCAGTCAATAGCGCTTTGACAGAAATAGGGGTATCTCAAAAGCCAATCGTCCATATTTTGAACAAGATTGACAAGCTCGGCGATGTCCATAACATCATTACATATTGGGAGAGGATACTTGACAACTGTGTTGCTGTATCGGCGGTGACAGGTGAGGGTATCGGTGACTTACTCCACAAGGTCGATCAGTTAATACCATATAGACTAAAGAAGATTAGACTCAGGTTCCCGGCGGGGGCAGGTGACTTAATCTCTAAGGTGCACAGGGGTGGCAGAGTAACCAGGGAGGAGTATGTTGGGAGAGAGGTGATTATTGAGGCTGAAATAGATAAGAGGTTGGCCCAATCTCTCAAGGGTTTTAGCTTTTGATTGAAGACTGGTTTCAGGAGTTTCCCGAGTTTCTGGGGAAGTATTTTCGGAACACCATGATTTCATTACTAATCTGGCATTATATACGTGAACCCCTTTATCCCCTTTGGTCACTGGTTCCCAGCCTGTTGCCGAAATCCCTTTTCGCTTTGTCCAAAACGTTTTTTGATAAATCTAAGGCTTGCTCCAGGCGATTTCAAAACTCCCCGCCTGTGGCGGGTCAGATCCCGACACAGTCGGGACTCATCTTTCGCTTCGCCAAGATTTATTCGCAAAAAACCTTTTAATGACCGCTCAAAGGAATTTCTGTTTGGGCAACAGCTTATTGCACAAGGCCCTTTCGGGGCTCACCCTCGATGGGTACCCCACTGCGGGAGCAAATTTCGCCATGAGACAAAGGGGCTCACTATAAATTCGGGAAACTCCAGAGGTTGTTTTTCCTTGACAAACACCGGGTTTATTATAGTAGAATATATAATTTTACGATATTTATAAGGGAGCTGCTTCGGACGCTACACGGTCTATCCAAGCTCAATGGAATGGCCCAGATGTTGGAAGGAGGCTAAAATGAAAATAAAAGGAATGATACTGAGTGCATCGCTCTCTTTACTACTGCTTTCGTTTTCGGCTGGTGAACCACTTGCAGGTAATACAGATCAGGTCGTCGAAACCGTTAGTCAAGGCGAGGTCAACTGGACTCGGAATGTAATAAGGGCAACGGGGAGTGGGGCTCCTAATCCAGCAGTTCCCAATATAGCAGTTGCGAGGCTAGGAGCAGAAAGGGCTGCCAAGGTAGATGCCCTGAGAAACCTTTTAGAGACTGTCAAGGGGGTAAGGATCGATTCAGAGACAACGGTGGTAAATGCAATGACTCAAAGTGATGTGATACAAGCTGAGGTTCAAGGCTTTGTTCGGGGGGCCAGGGTAGTCGACAAGAAGTATTTTTCTGACGGTGGCGTTGAGGTTGTTGTGGAGATCCCTATTACGGGTTCTTTTGCACAAACCCTATTGCCTCTGACGGGCGGACAACTCGTGCCTTCTTCGGGCAATCCAGTATACACCGGACTAATCATTGATACAAAGGGTTTGGAACTCCGGCCCACTATGTCACCGAAGGTTCTTGATGAGGATGGAAGAGAGGTTTATGGATCTGCTTACGTCTCGCGAGAGTTCGCTGTTGAACAAGGAATAGTCGGCTATGTAAAGGATGTTGAATTAGCCAGGCAAAATGACCGTGTAGCAAACAATCCTATTATAATTAAGGGGATAAAAACTGAGGGACCGGGAAATAGTAACGTAATTATCAAGAATTCTGATGCTGACATATTGAGGGACACCTCCCGAAACCTCAGCTTTTTGTCTCAATGTCGAGTGTTGTTTGTAGTCGACTGAGCATCGAATATCAAATCCCTCGATATAGTTGAATGGAGGCAAGAATGGACAAGAAAAAAATACACTTCGC
>JBDRGH010000413.1:0-2343 GCA_043818015.1 Pseudomonadota bacterium | reverse complement strand
TCGGGAGTATCTGTTCAAAGCCTTGATCCCCAAGAGCTGGGACGTTTTAGGAAATACATTTTTCCTCTTATACGCACGAACATTTACAAGCAAGTAGTCATCAGGAGGGACATCTCTTTCTGTTAGCAGAATACACAATCTATTGAGATTGTCCCAGTCAACAGTATCTGGCTTCGGTTTCTTGATTGGTTTATTGTAAAAAATTCTTTTTAACGAAATGTAAAGGTCTACTAATTCTTCTGTTGTCATGCTGGGGGTCCTCCTGGTCTTATAGACAGGTAGTCACGGTTGGGTTCATCGCATCGGAAGAATGGGCATGTTGGTCCCCAACCCCCGATGCACCGCCTGTACCCACCACAAATCTCAAAGTTTTTGTACATACGAGCACATGTGCGTGCGTGTTCACATGGAACTAAACTCTCTACTACTCCATCCGGCGCTCTTTCTCCAACCCCAAAGTATCTTACTCTGGAATTTTTTACAGGTTTCATGGTCTCCACTCCCACTCATTCCAATCTCTTATTGTGTATGTAACTACAGGTTCTTCTAGAGTTATGTGGGGATAGAATAGTCCACCTATTTCCCTATCTTCAACCTTTGCTATAATATAGAATTCATCCTCCAGTGAGCGCCATCTTCTATGTCTAATCTCATCTCCAGGCTTAGGACGATGTTCTGCATTTTTTACAGGTTTCATCAATACACCCTCAAAAAGTTTAAGTTTTGAGCCTCGTGCATTAGTCTTCTTTCGTTTTCTTCCCATTCCTCATAGTCGTCATCATCCATGCCCTCAGTGTCATAGTCGATTACGCTTACCTCCGCAGGGTAATTACAGTATACGTCCGTTATCAAGCCACCACTACATAGGGCTATGATACGAATGGGTTTAGTTTCATTCTCTATTGGTATCATTCCTAATCCCTCACCTTCTTACAGATTGTGCATCTCCAGCCTATGGAGTTGCCAAGCTTGCACTGGTTGTGCAGACGTTTGTATTTTCCGTACTTCCTGTCCTGATACTCATTACTACAATCGCATGAAAGAACTCTGGTGTTAGCCATTTAGTCCTCCAATTCTGATACCACGACTGGTACCACGTTGCTCTCAAACTCTCGGTGACATCTAGAAAAACTGTCATACTCTCCTTGATATCTGTACACATAAATTTGGTGATTACAGTGACACCCTCTGAATTCTCTTGACTCGCAATGAGAACAGGGGAAAATGTCTATGAGCTTACACGAGACTTTCGCCATCAAGTATTTCCCGCCATATGATCTTTTCCACGTGCTACCTAATACAAAAGGATTAGTGTTGTAAATTGGTTTCATGTTATCGTCCTCATAAAACTACCTTACAGGGTTTAATCTTAAACTGAAAAACTCCGGGGCAAGCCTTTTTCGTCCTTTCAATCCATTCTTTACAATTTAGTTTTGGGCTAACATTAGAGTCCTTTGTATAAACAACCGAAATGCTCCAGTCAAAATAATCACATTTCGTTAAGACTGCCCATCCCTTCGTTTCTACTTCCATACCCTATCTCCTATTCTCATTCTTTCGCCTCTTTCTTTATTTGACATCTATTATGAAATGATTCCTTCCAGTATCTCCACCTTTGCTACTGGTTATTGACGCCCACTCGTTTATTCGATCTAATACCTTTTCAAATTCATCAACATCAATAAGCCCCTCGTGGATATAACCATAGTGCATATCCTCCAATAAGCGATGCATTTGAAAATTAATTTTCTCTAGGTCATGGAAGAATGTGATAGTATGGTAGTCTTTCCAGCCTAATTTTATGTGTGGGTATTTTTTCATTCTTTCGCCTCTTTCTTTCTGGCCTCAAATTGAACCGTCATTCGATACTTCCCAACCACGTGTTCAAGGCCAGCCTTCTTGATGGCCCCTAACAGGTCATTCATACAATTTTCTGTCTGTCTTACCAACCAGTCATAATCTATCTGGTCCTTGGTAAACTCCATCGAATACCCTATTCCTTTGACAAATCCAGCCTTATCGAAGATGTCACGGTGTCTATCTGCGAACCAGACCACCCCTGACTTGCTCTCTTCGGAGGGGACGAGGGGGGCGACTGCGTCAGGAGGGGTGCATATCTTCTTGATTTTCTTGGACTTTTTGGTAAGGGGTTCATTTGACCCCCTTTTTCCTCGTGCCCTCTTTATGGTGCTCTCCGACACCCCCAACTCCTTCGCTAATTCCTTTTTAGATATGACCTGTTCTCCTTTTTTAGGTCTCCTTGCTTCTGGAGTCGGCAGGGCTCTAATCAGAGCGTCTCTTTGCTCTTTGGTCATGTGCCTGCGTTGACAGTTGATTGCCAGG
>JBDRGH010000412.1:0-2611 GCA_043818015.1 Pseudomonadota bacterium | reverse complement strand
GTCATTACTCACCACGGCGAAATAGCGGACACTGCTTCCGTCACCAAAGAGTTCCCCCTGCCGCGGCCGTATCCTGATGGCCACGTAGCGATTTTGTTGGGTGATTTCTTCTGTGGTAATACGCTCCCGGCTACTCCTATTACGCCACTGTGTCTACCCAATTCTACCAGCGGCGCTATCCCAGTCCAGGCAGTCATCTCCTCTTCCTATCCTCCGGTAACCCTTACACCCAGAGGCGGCGTTTTTACCTTCATTCTTAACTCACTTCTTGGGTGATAGCTTACTCCAATCCGGCTCACATTGGAAGAGGGTTTTTAACTCACGGATTACGGCCTTATACGGGGTATTGACAAAGTGGTAACTATAATTATAGTATTTAGTATTAGGATTTATTACTATTAAGATGCGTAGAGATACTAAACAGAGAGAAGCAATCCTGAGAGTCTTGAGAAATACAAGGTCTCATCCTACGGCTGACCAGATATACGATGAGGTCAGAAAGAATATACCCAACATCAGTAAGGGAACCGTTTATCGAAACCTGCTGGTCTTGCAGGAGGATAGGGCTATCACAGAGCTTAAACTTAATGGTACCCTGAGCAGATACGAGCTTAAGCAGGAAGGCCATTACCACTTCAAATGTGAGCAGTGTGGCCGGGTAAGTGACATTGACATGCCGGTTGATAGAGAATTGGATCAGCAGGTCGCAAAGAGAACGGGACTTAAAATTTCATACCATCAGCTTGAATTTCGCGGGCTTTGTAAGGATTGTGAAAATAAACAGAGATAAGGAGGAAGTGTTATGGCTGTTCAGAAAACCGGCGAAAAGTACAAGTGCAATATTTGCGGAAACGAGGTTGTCGTAACCAAGGCGGGTGGTGGAACACTAGTCTGCTGCGGGAAAAACATGGAAAAGATTGAGGGATAGGGGAAATATCGCATGAGTAAATCAATTAAAGGTACCCAGACGGAAAAGAACCTTCTAACCTCTTTCGCCGGTGAATCACAGGCAAGGAACCGTTACACATTTTTTGCCAGCGTCGCCCGCAAGGAGGGCTACGAGCAGATTGCCAATATATTCACGGAAACCGCCGGCAACGAAAAGGAGCACGCTGAGATATTCTTCAAATACCTCGAAGGCGGTGACTTGGAAATCTCGGCTGCCTACCCAGCGGGGAAGGTTATGGATACTAAGGCTAATCTGGAAGCCGCGGCCGATGGTGAAAAGATGGAATGGAGTAAGCTTTACGCTGACTTTGAAAAAATCGCCAAAGAAGAAGGTTTCGCTGAGGTAGCAACTTCATTCAAGGAAATCGCCGAAGTGGAAGAGTTCCACGAAGGGCGATACCGGAAGCTAGCGAAAAACATAGCCAGCGGCGAGGTATTCAAAAAGAAAATACCTGTAAAGTGGCACTGTACCAACTGTGGCTACATCCACGAAGGTCTCGAGGCACCTAAGGTATGCCCGGCCTGCAAACATGCTCAGGCATATTACGAGCTCCTAGCGGAAAACTACTAATACCTGCAACAACGTTTTATACTTAATATATCAGCATTGTGAAGACTCATAAAAAAGAGGATGACCATGGCAGAAGAGAAGAAAGTCTACACTACCGGTTTTGGTGCCCCAGTCGATAATGATCAGAATTCTAAGACTGCGGGCAATCCCGGTCCTATCCTGATGCAGGATACCCACCTGCTCGAGAAACTCGGGCACTTTGACCGGGAACGTATTCCGGAGCGTGTCGTCCATGCCAAAGGGGCTGGCGCCCACGGCTACTTCGAGGTGACAGCGGACGTGACCAAATACACCAAGGCGAAATTCCTATCCGAAATCGGCAAGCGCACGGAAGTCTTTGCCCGTTTCTCCACAGTTGGTGGTGAGAGAGGTTCGGCCGATGCTGAGCGTGACCCGCGCGGTTTTGCCCTGAAGTTCTACACGGAAGAGGGCAACTATGACATGACCGGGAACAATACCCCAGTCTTCTTTAT
Organism: Pseudomonadota bacterium; assembly: GCA_043818015.1. Lineage (GTDB taxonomy): Bacteria > Desulfobacterota > UBA8473 > UBA8473 > UBA8473 > JBDRGH01. The sequence continues at coordinate 619 of JBDRGH010000412.1, read as the reverse complement.
CCGCGACCCACTCAAATTCCCTGATTTTATCCACACCCAGAAACGCCACCCGGACAACAACCTGAAAGACGCTAACATGTTCTGGGACTTCCTTTCCTTGACGCCGGAATCCGTACACCAGGTCACCATCTTGTTCTCAGACCGGGGGACTCCGAGGACATTTCGTAACATGAATGGCTATAGCAGCCATACATTCAAATGGTATAACGAAAAGGGTGGGTATTTCTGGGTGAAATATCACTTCAAGACGGAACAGGGTATCCAGAACCTCACCCGTGACGAAGCAACCGAGATGAAGGGGAAAGACCCCGACCATGCCACCCGCGACCTCTATAACGCTATTGAGCGCGGCGAATATCCTTCTTGGCGGCTCGAGATGCAGATAATGACGCCAGAGGAAGCCGACAAGTACCGGTTTGACCCCTTTGACATCACCAAGGTCTGGTTCCACGGGGATGTCCCTCCGATCACCATTGGCCGCATGGTACTTAACAAGAATCCCAAGAATTACTTCGCGGAAGTAGAACAGTCCGCCTTTTCCCCGGCAAACTTCGTTCCCGGTATCGCGGCGTCTCCAGATAAACTGCTGCAGGGCCGGCTTTTCTCTTATCACGATACC
>JBDRGH010000411.1:0-11077 GCA_043818015.1 Pseudomonadota bacterium | reverse complement strand
TGCATCCACGATGAGAATAGATAACTATTCCGTCTATCTTGTAATCTCTGATCATTTCTTTGGTGAGGCGAATTCGATTTTCAACAACGCTATTGAAAAAATTAGAAATATTCTTTCTAGCCAGGCTATCCAATGGGTTTTCCGGGTCAAGATCACCGAGGTATATGTAGTCCATATCTGACTTAACCAGTACTCCTCCAAATTCCTCAAAGTAATTCAGTAGGCTCGTATCGTAGTTAATAATAGGTCCAAGCCAGAGTAATCTATGTTTCTCATTCTCCACGATCCCCTTTCCCTCGTTGATGCGTTCTTTAACTTCGTTTAATAAGAGTTGATAGAAAGCAACCGCTTCCTTTGTCCCTGACATCTGCATGAGAGGATATATGGTTGTTGCTTCTTCAGCCACACTCATGGGGCAAGGGACAGATTTTCGTAGTTCATTTATCTCCATCCAGAGGTCAGTGGCCTGTTTGGCAAATCCAATGGTTTCCTTGAGTTTATCTTCATCAAGGGGCTTGTGTGTCAATCCTTCAATAATTGAGATCAACTCCTCGAGTTGGTACTTATAGTATTCTACCTTGTCTTCCTCAACAACAGATAGTCCGCCAATGGAGGTATGATAGGGACAATCCATGATATAATATGGAATCCCAAACTGTTCCGCTACCGGTATATGGACCTTGACACCTCCATCACAGGCATTGGTGGAACTTACAAAAAAATCCGGTTCTGGTATCATCAATTCTTCTCCGGAAAGAGCAAATCCGATTACAGCCCTGTGAAAAGAGCATGAATTCCTTGTATATCCCGCACCTTCAGCCAACTCGAGGTAAGGCACGATCTTCTGTTTTATTGCCAGAAGCGATGAGAAATGTTCTGTCATCATGGGGACAACATCCATGGCATGCAATAGCTCGAACGGTGCCATCAGGACTGTCCAAACAACCAACTTCTTATCTATCTTAGCCTGTCTCGCCTTGGCATAATAATCTTTTGCCAAGGGCCATACCAACCTTGCCGTCCTGAGCTGTTTCTTTGAGCTACTCAAACTCTTTGAACTCATTTCTTTTTCCTCTCACAAAGATCAGTCCGATTCTATCATCAGTTTTTTGAATTTTCGAATCCCTCCAAGGAGAATAGATTCCGTGGCTATCCTTTCAGAGGCGATGCCGGTAATATTCAAGTACCTTCCCCAATGCCTCAGCTCCCCTCGAAAAACTTGGAAAGCTAGCAACACCAATTTCCAAGAGATTCCTTTTCATCTCAATTGCCCCTGTCTCCACCTTCGAAGGAGGGATGATAACTATGACAGGCTTTTCGGACTTCTTTCTAAAATGTGCCAGCGTACTATAGAAATATTCAGCAAAATCCACGAATGTCTCTTTGAACCACTCCATCAGGTGTGCCGACATCTCAATGACAATAGAATCGATATTCTCATCCCTATCCAGAATATCAAGGGTTATATCCAAGAGCCTTTCCCTCGGGGGTACATCATCTCTCCGCAGCAAAGCACGGCGAGTACTTTCCGCCAATGACAAGTTTCCTCCCAGATCAACCGGATTTCTATAACTGGCACCAACCAGGGCCAAGATAGAGGAGAGTTCCTTGTACGACTTTTCTGTGAGCAACGGGGCTTTTAAACCCCTCTTCGCAAATGCATCGGTCATGTTAACACACTGACCTCCGCTGAGAGAAATCAGACCAACCCCGTTCTTTTTAACCGAAGGCGAATAGAGTAACATCATAACCGTATCAACCAACTGTTCAAGGCTATCTATCTTTATGGCACCCGACTGTTTGAGCGCTGTTTCCCACATGAGGTTGGACTCTGCCATGGACCCGCTATGTGAAGCAGTGGCCCGAGAACCCTCTTCTGTCTGTCCTCCTTTCCAGATCAAGATCGGTTTTTCCCTGGTCGCTTCTTTCAAGAGATTGAAGAAACGCCTCCCATCTCTAATACCCTCTATGTAAAGGGCTATGATCTTTGTTTCCTTATCTCTCAAGAGATATTCACAATAATCCGTGCTATCCAAGACATAGCCATTGCCATAACTGACCAGTTTACTTATGCGGATTCCGTTGTTGAACCCTACTATACTGAAATTGATCGCGTGTCCTCCACTCTGTGATATAAAACCTACCGAACCACCATCTCCCGTGTATTGGTCTGGGCTGTGTCTCAGGCCGATTCTCGGATTGAATATACCCATGCAATTTGGCCCGATGAGGTTGAGACCAGCATCTCTTGCCATCCTGGTGATCGTATCCGCAAGTTCCATCCCTTCACTGGTCCTGGTCTCAGCAAAACCAGAAGTGAACAGGCTCACTCCTCCTACCTTCTTCTCAATACAATCTCTGAGTATTATCGGGGCTATCTCTCTGGGAACGGCCACAATGGCATAATCGATAGGATCTGGAACATCCAAAAGGCTCGTATAGTTCTTGATCCCAAGAGCTTCGATACCAGAAAATTCCTGAGGATCGATGTTAACAGAAGAGACCCTCCCTTGAAAAGTGGACAAGGACCTCAGAAAGGAATAATTATTGTTTTGCATCTTGTCTCCAATTACCACAACAGACCTGGGATTGAATGCCCTCTCCATGCCTTCAAATTTCCCCTCCACTCCAATACCTCCACGTAATTTCGAGCTCGCCAGGAAGAAAAGCTCTCGTATCTTGTTCAAAATTCAGATCGACTTTGAGCAGCCAAAGAAGAATGAAACCTCCATTCACGATCGAAACATCCTTGCCCTGAACCTGCCCGCCTTCAGTTCTCTGATGAGGTCTTTTTCATCCTCGATCCTGTTTTCGAATATGGTAACAGACCGTCCTACCTCTAAATGAGAATGGGCGTCACTTCCTCCCGTACCTTGCAAGTTGAGCCTTTGACAGACCTTAACAGTGAAATCATTTTCAAGATCACTGTTTTGCCCATTGAGTACCTCGATGGTGTCCAAAAACTCCAAGAATGGTTTCTTACACGCCTCTTCAACGCTCAGCGTCAAACCCGGTATGGAAAATTCTTTTCCTTCAATGAAGGCCCCCCGAAAAGGGTGAGATGCAATCATGACCCCATGAGCCTCGTCCACCAACCGTCTCAACCCGCCAACGGAGACAATACCGTCAACCTCTTTCTCAAGCCCAAAGACCAGGATATCGCCATCCATAGAGGTTATTTCGACACCCCGCAGCACCAAGAAGCCATGCTCTTCCCTCAACCTATTGACTGCGTCTGCATCCCAGATTTTATCATGCTCTGTGAGACAAACACCGTCTAGGCCTATCCTTTTTGCTTCTTCTATCAATTCCGCTGGGGCCAAATCGCTGCATCCGGAAGCTGGCTTCGTATGAATATGGAGATCGATAATCATAACATCTCTAAGAATGCCTGAATTCTAGTCTTTAGCTGACCCAATCCCAATGACGGGTGTTCCAATTCAACCTCTAATACAGGGATATTCTTCTCTTTTAACCTCTTGCTTTGACCTACAAAGTCATAGTGAAAGGTATCACAGAACATAAGTCCAAAGAGAACCACCCCATCGACTGCGTATTCCTCCACCATATTAAATACATAGTCAAATCGCGGAAAAGGCGGTTCTATACAGGCGCAGGGGACCATATTGAGATACCGGAGGCCAATCATGGCCAGCGGGTTCTTGCCTTCTTCGACATTATCCCAGAAATACCTGGTTCCTGAACAGAGATCATCGGTGACTACCAGTGCTCCGCAATCTTCAAGCAATCGAATGAATGCTGAATTATCAATGATACTGCCGCTAATCATCAACCTTGGAGCGACATTAGGACTGCCGTTTCTCGCCATAAGTGTGTCCCAAAGCTCTTTTAAGAGCACATTGTTTTGATCTTTAGGCATGATCATGCTTGACCGAACGATCTCAGACACCTCGAGCCCAGATAGGGGTGGATTATCTCGGGTCATAAGGCGATGGATCCGCTTTAACATCATGCGGTTTTCATTGTAAATCTTAATAGCCTCCTCTAGAGAGGCATCAGTAATCTCTTGACCCGAAAAATGCTCGACGGACGCCTTTAACCTTTTCAGTTGTTGATAATGATACCTCTGTGAATGATCAGAAATTTTATGGGGATGGTCGAACAGATAAGAATAAGGAGTCTTCACGTATATCTTCCAATTGTCGAAGAGTCGGCATACGGCATCACAACTATGGGCAACAATTATACCATCTAAGAAGTCGTACTTTTTCTCCAACCCCTGCCCTAAACAGCCCCTAACATACGGGCACATATTGCTTTGTAGATAATCACCCCCTTTGTTCATTACCCCTTCATCCCCCATTATCCTGATCGGTAGTAAACCGGCAGCATAAATAATCTCTTCGGGGACATAGTTACATACCCAGCCGACTACCTTTTTCCCATCATCTTTCCATTTCTTTATCGATTCATTCTCAGGGAAAGAGTTTAACTCATCCCTCAACACCTCCAGGCTATCAATTGGATCTGTCATAGGTAGTCCTCTGCCCTCTTTATCTCAATCTAAGGGATCTTAATACACCAGTATATACTGTTATTCTTTTCAATTCTTGTCAAGGAACTTTTGGTGGCAGTTTGAAAATTGCTCCTGGGATCAAGGAATGGAGGCTCTGCACAACGCGGAACAAAAGCTAAGTACGCTTCTATTAAAGCTTGAAGTGGAAGGCTACAAAAGGTCGGCTAGGCAAGGTGACTATTACTCTTTCTCCTCTGATTCCTCCTCGATAATATCGTTCTTTAAGGCGTCGTACGACCACACCGGTATCGGTCCGGATTCACCTGTTTCTGGATTATACCGATGCCGATATGATGCGTGAACATTATTTTGCTGCATCATCCAATCCCAGCCTCGAACAAAATACGGGCACTCGTCGTTGAAGCAAACGTATTGGAACTCGGTGCCCCACGTAGATGCTGGTGGTGGTGTTTCCCACTTATTCATCCTTTTCCCACAGTGAGGACACACCGGTATTTTGTGCCTCGACATCCTTAACCTTCCCTATCTATTCTTCATGAAAACCGTAGCAAATTCCTTCATCGTTCTTTTGATGATCTCATCCGGCCTCGATATATGTGCTTCGAACATCTGACCAATCTTTTCAAAGTTTACGCCCTCTTTTTCATGCTGGACGAGGTACTCAGATCGTTTGTCACTGGGCAGTCCGGCGACCATATTTTTCCCAAGCATATTTTCGAAAAGACGGTACATGTCTTCGATCATTTTCGATAAAGCCTCTCCCGATAGTTCGAGCCCTTTTTTCTCGATCAGTACCTTGCAAAAGTCTACTACATAGGGATTTCGTTCATCTTCCATGGTAATTTCTGGTCCTCTCTATGCTTGAAGAATCTGAAAAAGTAATGTTCTCCTTCAAAACCCCCAAACCCTTATGATTTTCCATACCTAGGCCGAAGCCGAGTTATGGATGCCCACCAAGAATACGACTGTCCAGCAATGTTTCGTCAAACTCATTCTTCGAAAGTCCAAAAAAGCGAGGCAGCAGTCTAGCAACCCGAAAAAAAACCGGTCTTGATCTTGAAGCCACCGGTATAAACTCCATCTGAGTAGTCCACATTTATCTGCCCGAAAATTTTAGTTCTAAGGGCTACTTCCGGGGAAAGTAAGAAACCAATCCCCTCTTCCCTGATTATATTGTCATTTTCCCTTGGTTCGTCCAGAACCAGTTCGAATTTCGGACCAGCTCAACCCATCCCTCTCATCGCCAATCGAAATAACTTGTTCTTGTTTTCGTCTTCTGTTAGTACGCTTCTCAATCTTTCCTTTGCCTTTTCGGTAATATCAAACATACTCCACTCCTTTGTGATGACAAAACTGGAAATAAGAATCCGAACCAAAAAAATGGGAGGGTTCAAACAAATACCACCCTTTTTAGAAAATTGGAAGAGAAAAGTGTTTTGGAGTTTCCCGAATTTATAGTGAACTCCTTTGTCTCAGGGCGAAATTTGCTGGGGCAGTGGGGTACCCACCTGCCTGTGCGTTGCACGCAGACAGGTCGAGGGTGAGCAGAAAGGGGAAAGCCAGCCCGAAGAGGCTGGAAGGGGAAAGTATTCCCCACCTGCGAACCCCGAAAGGGTCACTGCGGAGGCAGTGAGCGAAGGGATAAAGGGGTTCACTTAAATAATGCCAGATTAGTAATAAAATCATGGTGTTCCGAAAATACTCCGCCAGAAACTCGGGAAACTCCCAAAAAGTTTTCCGTTCAGACGGTAACGGTAATCTACACATTCTTGGAAACAAAAAATGTAGTTAGCCATAACAGTCTTGTGTGTTTTTATTTTTTGTAGTAGTATAATCAGGAATCTGTCATTCGAGTAACCAAGTGCTCCTTCTCCAGCATCTTCTCTCAGGCTGAGAGCGCTAGAGGGGGGAACCAACGTATCGAGTCATCGAGTGGGGGACTAGGAAGTGATCGGAACTATACTAAAAAAGGTAATCGGAAGCAAAAATGAGAGAGAACTGAAAAAGCTGCAGCCCCTGGTTGCCCGCATTAATGACTTAGAGTTAGGGGTCAAGAGCTTAGAGGACCACCAATTACGGGAGAAAACTTCCGACTTTAGGGAGAGAATTGAGAGGGGAGAGGCGCTGGACGATATCCTACCAGAGGCCTTTGCGGTAGTGAGAGAGGCGTCAAGGCGGGTTCTTCGGGAACGCCATTTCGATGTCCAATTAATAGGGGGTATTGTTCTCCATCAAGGGAAGATTGCAGAGATGAAAACCGGTGAAGGAAAAACTCTGGCTTCCACGCTTCCCGCTTATCTCAATGCCTTGAAGGGGAACGGGGTTCATATCGTGACCGTAAATGACTACTTGGCAAAGAGGGACAGTGAGTGGATGGGAACGATATACAGATTCCTGGGTTTGTCCGTCGGTGTCATCGTACACGATATGAACGATGAAAGCAGAAGAAGATCATATAATTCAGATATCACCTATGGGACAAATAACGAATTTGGCTTTGACTATCTCAGGGATAATATGAAGTTCGGTATCGATGACTACGTGCAGCGCAAGCTTCACTATGCAATCGTGGACGAGGTAGACAGTATTTTGGTAGATGAAGCAAGAACACCCCTTATCATATCCGGTCCAACTGAGGAATCTACGAGCAAGTATTATCAGATCAACAGAATTATCCCCCGGCTTAGCAATGAGAAAGACTATACTATTGAGGAGAAGACAAGAACAGTTGTTCTTACCGAAGAGGGGGTTGGCAAGGTCGAAAAATTACTCCACACTGACAACCTCTATGATCCAAGAAACATTGAGATACTGCACCACGTAAATCAAGCATTAAAAGCCCACACCTTGTTTAAGAAAGACATCGACTATGTAGTTAAGGATAATGAAGTAGTAATAGTCGACGAGTTTACCGGAAGGTTAATGCCGGGCAGAAGGTACAGTGAAGGCCTTCATCAGGCGTTAGAGGCAAAAGAGAATGTCAAGATCGAAAACGAAAATCAGACCCTTGCCTCCGTCACGTTCCAAAACTACTTCAGGATGTATGAAAAACTGGCAGGGATGACTGGAACAGCCGATACGGAAGCGGCAGAGTTCAAGAAGATCTATAACCTGGACGTCATGGTTATACCAACCAATATGCCTATGATCAGAGAGGACTATTCAGATGTTATATATAAGACAGAAAAAGAAAAGTTCAATGCCGTTGTCAATGAAATAAAAGAGCTAAACCATGTGGGACGCCCGGTATTGGTTGGAACGATCTCCATCGAAAAGTCTGAGGTATTGAGCAAGCTTCTGAAAAAGCAAGGCATCAAACATCATGTCTTAAACGCCAAACATCACCAGAGAGAGGCCGAGATCGTGGCCCAGGCAGGTAGAAAATATGCTGTAACAATCTCGACTAATATGGCTGGGAGAGGGACTGACATTATCTTGGGTGGAAATCCAGAGTTTTTGGCGTCGGAAAAGGCGGAGAAAGACGTCGATTCGGAAAAACACCAAAAAATCCTGGCTGAAATGAGAGAAATCTGTAGTAATGAAAAGAAAGAAGTCATAACGCCGGGAGGATTGCATATCTTGGGTACCGAGAGGCATGAGAGCCGTCGTATTGATAACCAACTAAGAGGAAGATCAGGCAGGCAGGGTGATCCAGGTTCCTCCAGATTTTACCTTTCTTTGGAGGATGATCTACTCAGAATCTTCGGTTCTGAAAGGATCGCCGGTATCATGGACAAATTAGGGATGGAAGAAGACCAGCCCATCGAGCACGGATTGGTCAGTAAGGCGATCGAGAATGCTCAGCGAAAGGTTGAAGCCCGTCATTTCGATATCCGTAAACATTTGCTGGAATATGATGATGTTATGAATAGACAACGAGAAGTAATCTATAAAGAGCGGAGAGAAGTGCTGGGCAGTGAGGATCTAAAAGATACTATAGAAGAAATTACAGAGGAATTGGTTGATAAGCTTACCAGTGTTTATGTTGATGAAAAATCCTATCCAGATGAGTGGGATATTAAAGGCTTAGGTGAAGCTATTTACAAACAGTTCTCTCTCCGCATAGATTCTGACCACATCCCTATCGACGATTTAACGAGAGAGAAACTCATTGAATTGATAACCTCTCAGGCAAAGGAGTTTTACAACAAAAAAGAGATAGAGTTTGGTGAAACTGCCATGCGCCATTTGGAGAAGATTATTTATCTCCAGGTTATCGACACTCTCTGGAAAGATCATCTCTTGGCTATGGATCACCTAAGAGAAGGCATTGGCCTTCGAGGGTACGGACAGAAGGACCCCCTGCGGGAATACCAAAGGGAAGGCTACGAAACGTTCATGGATATGATCGACCGAATTAAGGAGGATGTCTTAGAGAAACTCTATAGGGTTCAACTGGCGAAGGAGGAGGACTTTTCGTTGCTATCTCCGATGAAACAGCAGCGCTTTTATCTCTCGAGAGGGGAAGAGGAGTCAGAGCCTGAGAAACAGCAACCGGTTAAAAGGAGAGACAAAAAGACCGGTAGAAATGAACCCTGTCCGTGTGGCAGTGGTAAAAAGTACAAGAAGTGCTGTCTCCTAAAGGACCAGGTGCAAAATGCCTAGAGTGAACGTAGTTCGTCCTGAAAGATGAAAAATTTTCTTTGGAGAGAACGCGAACAGGATTTTTGGACGATCCGCCTCTGGCGGATCAAAACACCCGCGCTTCGGAGCAGAAAGGGAATTTTCAGGATGAACTAATTAAACTGAAAACTGAATAAGGGGTTAGAATGAAAAAGGTATATTTTCCCATCGGTCTATTGGTATTGGTTATCCTTTCAGTCGTAGGATGTGCTGGCGGCAGGATATATCTCGTCAATCTCAAATATTTACCCGAGAAGACCACAGGTCAGGCTATTCGCCGAGACAAGCCTCTGACCGTAGGCGTACAAACCTTTGAGGATTTGAGGACGAAAAAAGATGATGTGGGAAGGAGGGTACGCCTGCAAGGACAGGTAGATGTCTTCAGATCCGATCCCGTCCCAATAAATGAAGCAGTGACCCAAGCGGTCAGAGATTATCTGAAAAGCAGAGGGTATCGGGTAGTTGACATACAAAACTGGGACCTTTCCCCGGAGGGCCTCTCAGCTATCCCAGAAAATATTCATAGAGTAATTGGAGGAAAAGTTGAAGCTCTATGGACAGAGGCTGAATCCTTCCTGACACATACAAAAATCAAGTCCAGGGTTAAGCTCTTGGTCTGCATAGGGAAAGTAGAGAAGAGAAAGGTTATTACGCGAGAAGTGGAAAGTACACCTGAGATGACCGAGATACTATTTAGCCCGGGAACGGTAGGGAAGAGTCTCAATGAAACAACAATACAGGTCATTGAAAGAACCCTTGATGATTTGAGCTAGGGGAAAAGTAGCTTTCTTGGACGGTTCAGTTCCAGGTTAGGTAACGGATAGAGAGGATAAATGGAAGTGAAAACGGATAACCATATGGGGTTTGTTGTGCCCGGTTTTTTAGCCAGTGGCATCTCCTCAGGAATAAAGCGGAGTAAAGCCAAGGACCTAGCCTTAATCTATTCAGAGACGCCGGCCATTACAGCGGCGGTCTTTACACAAAATAGGGTTAAGGCTGCACCGATTCTGGTGAGTATGGAGAGGGCTAAGAAGCATTTGTGTCAGGCCGTTCTTGTTAATAGCGGAAATGCTAACGCATGTACAGGAGAGGAGGGGTTAAAGGATGCCTATTCCATAGCCAGACTTGTGGCCCAGAATTTGAAGATAGACGAAACTATGGTTTTAGCTGCCTCAACGGGGGTAATCGGAAAACACCTTCCCGTGGAAACTATTGCGAAGAATATCCCCGAACTTGTCAGGCGCTTAAGCCCGAACGGAACCCTTTCAGCGGCTGAAGCAATACTGACAACCGATACACGCCCCAAGATAGTGTTGAAAAGAGAACCAATCGGCGGTAAGGAGGTTACCATCTGTGGCATAGCAAAAGGAGCAGGAATGATAATGCCCAATTTGGCTACCATGCTTTCGTTCATCCTAACGGATGCTGACATTGAGAGTAAAATCTTACAGAAAATCTTTAGAGAAGGCATCAGGTATTCCTTTAACAGTATAAGCATAGATGGTGAAACCAGTACTAACGACATGGCTCTGATTATGGCAAATGGAAGAGCTCAAAATCCAATCATAACCAAAGGTTCTGAACATCTTGACCGGTTTAGAAGCCTGTTAATGGACGTGCTTGTGACACTGGCCAGGATGATTGTTAAAGACGGAGAAGGAGCTACAAAATTTGTTGAGATCACTGTTGTAAATGCAAGGGGTTACCGTGATGCACTTAAGGTGGCCTTCAGTGTTGCAAATTCTAACCTAGTGAAAACAGCTTTTTTCGGAGAAGATTGCAACTGGGGAAGAATCGTTTCCGCCGTTGGGGCATCAGGAATCCCTATTGATCCAGAGAATATCAATATATCCTTCGAAGATATAATGGTCGTCAAAAACGGGGTTGGTACGGGGATTGAATTGGAGGAAAGGGCGTGTGAGGTGCTACAGAGAGAAGAGTTTAAGGTTCTAATAG
>JBDRGH010000410.1:0-3497 GCA_043818015.1 Pseudomonadota bacterium | reverse complement strand
CCTGCCCCCAAAGCCAGATGGAGTTTGCCGGCTTCTTTGAGTCCTTGATCCTTTTTTTATTAATACGATTAGCTTCAAGAACCGCCTGAGAATCGTTCATCAGTTGTAGAATCTGCTTCTCTCCTTTGCCTTTTGGTAGATATGAATCAATGGCTTTACCAGAGATATCATGGGGAGGGGTCATGTCAAGTTTATCATGACCATTCCTCCAGACCATGATGTGCCGGTAGCTTATCCCAGGATAGAACTTTATATCTTCCGTCCCAAGTTTACGGTCAATCTCTTGGATGATTTCTTTCGCCTCTTTGGTAGGTATGTGACCTGCGCTGAAATCATCCATATATTTTTTACCGTTTTTCTCCGAGAGTGACACCAGATTACATCGAAATGCCACATCCTCTGGGCCGAGTCTTAGACCCATGCTGGCAGCTTCTAGAGGGGCTCTTCCGCTGTAGTACTTCTTGGGATCATAGCCCAAGATTGATAGATTCGCAATATCGCTGCCCGGAGGAAGCCCTCTCGGTATAGTTCTCACGAGGCCAAGCTGTCCTTTTTGGGCTATGAGGTTCATATTTGGTATATTGGCAACTTGAAGAGGTGTTTTACCTCCCAGTTCTTCAATTGGATAGTCGGCCATTCCATCGCCAATCAGTACAATGAACTTCATCGAGTTTGGTTCCTAATAAGAGGTTCAAATTAGAGCGCCAGTATCTCCAATATCTTATCCAACTTTGCCGGCGCGGTCATAGGTTCCCTCGATATCTTTATAGCACTTTCCGGATCCTTTAGTCCATGCCCCGTTAGTGTACAAACAACGGTGTCTCCCTTCCTGAAGCGCCCCTGTTTGTTTAATTTGATAACTCCCGCCACCGAAGCTGCCGATGCAGGTTCACAAAATATACCCTCGCACCCGGCTATTAGCCGATAGGCAGCGATGATCTCTTCATCCGACACCATATCGATGGTCCCCCCGGATTCGTCTCTAGCCGCCTCTGCCTGTTTCCAGCTCGCAGGATTGCCTATTCTGATTGCTGTCGCTACAGTTTCCGGATCTTCGACGATCTTCCCTCTCACTATAGGCGCGGCCCCCTCTGCCTGAAAGCCTATCATCTCAGGCAAGGAACTGATCCTTCCAGAAGCCTTATACTCCTTAAAACCTTTCCAGTAAGCAGTTATGTTGCCGGCATTCCCGACTGGTAGGGCATGGAATCGTGGCGCAAAACCCAACTGGTCGCAAACCTCAAAGGCGGCTGTCTTCTGGCCTTCTATCCGATACGGGTTCAAAGAATTTACCATGGTAATAGGGTAGTTCTCCGACACCTCTCTTACGATATTGAGGGCCTCATCAAAATTCCCCTCTACCTGAATTACGGTGGCACCGTGCATCATAGCTTGAGAAAGCTTTCCCAGAGCGATCTTTCCTTTTGGGATAAGGACATAAGCCTTCAGTCCCCCCTTGGCTGCGTAAGCCGCGGCTGAGGCAGATGTGTTTCCCGTTGAGGCACAAATGACTGCTTTACTCCCTTCTTCTAATGCCTTAGATATAGCGACAGTCATTCCCCTGTCTTTAAAAGAACCGGATGGATTGAGCCCTTCGCACTTCAGGTGAAGATCGATCTCTTTATTTATATAATCTTTCAGCCTGGTGGCCCGAACGAGAGGCGTATTACCTTCATTTAGGCTCACAATCTTGGAGTCGTCCTCTATAGGCAAAAACCCTCGATATTTTTTGATTATTCCTTCCACAACGTATTATCCTCCAAGGCTAAGCCTGCGTCCTCTATTCTAATCAGTACAGTATGATCAAGGGTTATTGGTAGTTCATCTATCTCTTTTAATGCTTTCTGAACATTGGCCTCTTTGGCTTCATGAGTCAGCATAAAGATCGATACAGCCTCTTCAATCTCTCTTCCCTTCTGGATCACCGATGAGATGCTTATGTTTAAGTCACCCAGGATCCCCGAGATCTTCGAAAGAACGCCTGGTCTGTCTACCGCAGAAAATCTCAGGTAATACCTGCCTGTAATATCATTGATGTCCCGGATTTCTTGCTCTCTTATATTCTGCTGCTGGAATGAAAGGGAAGGAACCCTCTGACTGCTGCCCTTCATAATATTCCGGCAGATTTCCAGGACATCACTTATTACTGCACTTCCAGTGGGCATCATCCCTGCCCCTTTTCCATAAAACATGGTTGAACCGACTGCATCCCCACCAATAAATACTGCATTGTATACTCCATTGACTCTTGAAAGAAGGTGGCTTGTGGGCAACAGAGTGGGATGAACGCGAGCTTGAATCTGAAGGTTCTCTTCCTTGGCTATGGCCAGCAACTTTATCGTATAACCCAGTTCTCTTGCAAATTCTATATCGAGAGGGGTAATCTTAGAGATGCCCTCGACATAAATGTCCTTAAGTTCTACTTGAATTCCGTAAGCCAGAGATAGGAGTATGGCCAATTTATGTGCTGCATCTGTTCCCTCAATGTCCAAGGTGGGGATAGCTTCCGCATAGCCCTTGTCTTGAGCTTCCTTCAACACATCTGCGAACTCTTTACCTTTATTTGTCATCTCTGAAAGGATGTAGTTTGATGTACCATTGAGAATCCCAAATATAACCTTTATATTATTGGCAGCCAGCCCCTCTTTGATCGAGCGGATAATAGGGATGCCACCACCTACACTTGCCTCAAAGCCAATGTCTACTCCTTCCTCGTAAGCCGCTCTGAATATCTCGGCACCATGAACTGCCAGAAGGGCCTTGTTTGCGGTAACTATGTGTTTCTTCTTTCTAATGGCCTTTAGAATGATCTCCCTGGCTACATCGTGTCCACCAATGAGCTCAATGAGGATAGCTATGTCAGGATCGTCGATCAATTCGTTAGCATCAGTAGTCAAGAGTTCCCTCTCCACCTTTACCCCTCGATCCGTTGTGATATCTAGATCTGCGATCTTTCTCAAAACGACCGACGCCCCCAGACGATCCTCGATTGTCCCCTTATTTTTTTCGAGAATCTTTACTACACCTGTCCCGACAGTCCCGAAACCGACCAATCCTACTTCTATTTTCTTCACGGTTCCCCTCGCTCTTCTATATGGTTACGTGGCTAATAATCTACTAAATAATTAGATTCGATGCAAGAAATTTCCTTTACGTAGTACTTTTGGTAACGGATACCCCATTTAGTTCGTCCCGAAAAATCGCCTTTTCCGCTCCGAAGCGCAGGTTTTTTGACCCGGTTCTGGCGGATTCCTCAAAAATTCTGTTCACCTGTCTGCGTGCCTGCCTGTGCCAGCACGGCAGACAGGCAACGCACAGGTAGATGTTCGCTCCAACGGAAATTTTTCATTTTTCAGGGTGAACTATTCATAATGTTACGGTTGTAGGAGTTTCCCGAGTTTCTCGTGAAGTATTCTTGAAACACCATGATTTCATTAGTAATCTGGCATTATTTAAGTGAACCCCTTTATCCCTTCGCTCACTGCTTCCGCAGTGAC